>JAFECO010000498.1 GCA_018242085.1 Pseudomonadota bacterium | reverse complement strand
CAAGAAGGCCGCCGAAGGTCTGGAACCCTCCAAGAGCTACACCGTGGAAGAAGCGGTGAAGCTGGTGAAGGCGCGCGCCACCGCCAAGTTCGATGAGACTATCGAATTGTCGCTCAACCTGGGCGTCGATCCCCGCCATGCCGACCAGATGGTCCGCGGCGTGGTTTCGCTTCCCTCGGGCACCGGCCGCTCGCTCCGGGTCGCCGTGTTCGCCAAGGGCGCCAAGGCCGAAGAAGCCAAGAAGGCCGGCGCCGATCTGGTCGGCGCGGAAGATCTGGCCGAACAGGTGAACAAGGGCGTGATCGATTTCGACCGCTGCATCGCCACCCCGGACATGATGGGCGTGGTGGGCCGTCTCGGTAAGGTGCTCGGCCCCCGCAACCTGATGCCGAACCCCAAGGTCGGAACCGTGACCATGGACGTCACCCAGGCGATCAAGGACGCCAAGGGCGGCGCGGTCGAATTCCGCGTCGAGAAGGCGGGCATCGTCCAGGCCGGCGTCGGCAAGGCCAGTTTCACTGAGGATGCCATCGTCGCGAATGTGAAAGCGTTCATCGACAGCGTCATCAAGGCCAAGCCGTCGGGCGCCAAGGGCAACTATATGAAGAAGATCTCCATCTCTTCGACCATGGGCCCCGGCGTGAAGATCGCGCTGGCCTCGGTCGGCGCGGGTGGCGCGGTCTAACGAATGATCCTCATGCTGAGCTTGTCGAAGCATGAGGAGACGATGAATTACCCCTCATCCTTCGACAGGCTCAGGATGAGGGGAACTTAAATTCCGGCGGACGATCGCCGGGACTGTCCGAGACTGCTGGAGCTTCGTCTGAAGCTTAAAATCCTCCAGCACAGACAGGGAAGGAACCGGATTTGCGGAGGAGACTTCGCCTGTTCGGGTTTGGACCCTGGGGCAGCGTTTTGAAGCAACAGGGTGGGTTTTCGGATCGTCCCGAAGCCCGCAAAGGAGAGCAAAGTGGAAAAAGCCAAAAAGGCGGAAGTCGTTGAAGACCTGAATGGCGTCTTCGCGAAGGCCGGCTCTGTGGTGGTCGCCCACTATTCCGGCATGACGGTGGCTCAGATGAGCGATCTTCGTTCGCGCATGCGCGCGTCCGGGGCATCGTTTCGTGTGGCCAAGAACCGTCTGGCGGTGCGCGCTCTGAAAGGAACGGCCATCGAAGGCATCGCCCACCTGTTCAAGGGGCCGACCGGCATCGCAGTCAGCGATGATCCGGTCAGCGCCGCGAAGGTGGCGGCTGCCTACGCCAAGGATAACGAAAAGCTCGTCATCCTGGGTGGATCGGTCGGAGCCACGGCTCTGGATGCGAACGGCGTCAAAGCCCTCGCAACCCTGCCGTCGCTCGATGAGCTCCGGGGCAAGATCGTGGGCCTGCTTGTGGCGCCCGCGACCAAGATCGCTGGCGTCGTTCAGGCGCCCGCCGGTCAGCTTGCCCGTGTCATCGGGGCCTATTCCAAGAAAGAAGCCGCGTAAGCGATCACTGTAAACATCCAAACCCGAAGAAACTGAAGGAACTTTAGAAATGTCGAAGATCGAAAAGCTCGTTGAAGACCTGTCGTCCCTGACCGTCCTGGAAGCCGCGGACCTCGCCAAGCTTCTGGAA
>JAFECO010000497.1 GCA_018242085.1 Pseudomonadota bacterium | reverse complement strand
GAAGGTTTTGCCTATAGCGCGGGCGCCATTCTCAGCTTCCTGATCTTCGGCCTGGTGATTGTCCTGCTCCGCCAGGGTGGCGCCAGCGTGGGTTGGGGCTTCCAATTGCAGGAGCCCATCGCGGTGGCGGGCTTCGCCCTGTTGATCTTTGCCGTGGGCCTGAATTTGTCGGGCGTGTTTGAAGTGGGCTCGATCACGATGGGCGACAGCCTGGCGCAGCGGTCCGGCCCCTTCGGCGCTTTCTTCACCGGCGTGCTGGCGGTGGCCGTGGCAGCGCCTTGCACGGCGCCCTTCATGGCGGCGGCGCTGGGTTTTGCCCTGACGCAGAGCGTGACGTCGGCGATGCTGATCTTCTTCGGCTTGGGCGTGGGTTTTGCGCTTCCCTTCCTGATCCTGGGCGTGTGGCCGAAGGCGCTTGCCTTCATCCCCAAGCCAGGCCCCTGGATGCTGAAGCTGAAGCAGTTCCTGGCCTTCCCGATGTATGGCGCAGCCGCCTGGCTGGTCTGGGTGCTGGCGCAGGAAACCGGCGCCAATGGCGTCGCCATCGTGCTGGCGGCTTTTGTGATCTTCGCATTGGCGGCCTGGCTGTGGACGGTGACGCGCGATCTTTCCGTGAGCGGACGTTGGGCCGGTACCCTGGCCGCGCTGCTGGTGCTGCTGACCAGTCTTTACGGCATCTCGATGTTGCGCGGAGAAGGCGCGCCGCCACCGGCCACCAGCGCCACCGCCAATGCCAAGCCGTTCACTCCGGAACGGCTGGCGTCGCTGCGCGCCAGCGGCAAGCCGGTGTTCGTGGACGCCACCGCCGCCTGGTGCATCACCTGCCTGGTCAACGAGAAAGCGGTGCTGTCGCAGCCGGGCATCAAGACCGCCTTTGCCGACCGCAAGGTCGAATATCTGATCGCCGACTGGACCAACCGCAACGACACCATCACCAAGATGCTGAGCGACAATGGCCGCTCCGGGGTTCCGCTCTATCTCTATTATGCACCCGGCGCCGACAAGCCGGTGATCCTGCCCCAGATCCTCACCGAAGCCGGCGTCCTGGACGCGATGAAGGGCTAAGGAATTTTCATCTCATACGGAATTTCTCCCCCTGCGCGCGTAGCGCTGGCAGGGGGAGATGTCTCTGAGCGCTTGCGCGAAAGAGACAGTGGGGGTCAATATTTATTTGGCGTCTTGGCGCCGCCTTCTTTCACTTTCTTTTCCGCGTCTTTCACTTCGGGAGAAGTGCCGGACGGTGCTTCGCTTTCGCGCGCCACGGGAGCGCCCACGATATGATTGCCGCCGGAAAAAGACGGCGGATCGCTGGCGGGGAAGGAATCTTCCATCTGCCGGTCGATCTTTTCTTCCCTGCTGGCGGCGGGTTTGGCGGTGGACAGGTGCTCCGGAATTTTCGGACCGGGCGTGGGATGGGTCGCGGTCATGGGATGCTCCTTATACGGACGTTGTGAATAGGTGCGGGAAGAGCCCGGTCAACCCGACCAGGATCAGGTAGATCGCGATCAGGTAGTTCAGCAGCCGGGGCAGAATCAGGATCAGAATTCCGAAAATCAGCGCCACCAGCGGTTGCAAGGTGATGATATCGACATGCATGGCTGGTCCTTTCGGGGCGTTCCAAATC
>JAFECO010000496.1 GCA_018242085.1 Pseudomonadota bacterium | reverse complement strand
CGCATCTGCACGCCGGTCGTCGCTTGCGGCATCGGCACCGACACCCGCCGCGCCGTGGACGCGATCCGCGCGGGCGCCAAGGAATATCTGCCCCTTCCCGCCGACGCCGAACTGATCGCCGCGGTCCTGGCCGCGGTCGCCGACGAATCCCATCAGCTGGTCCATGAAGACGAAGCCATGGGCGCGGTGCTGGCGCTGGCCGACCAGATCGCCGGCAGCGAAGCCTCCATCCTGATCACGGGCGAAAGCGGCACGGGTAAGGAAGTCTTGGCCCGCTATGTCCATCGCAAATCCGCGCGCGCCGACAAATCCTTCATCTCGGTCAATTGCGCCGCGATCCCGGAAAACCTGCTGGAATCGGAATTGTTCGGTCACGAGAAAGGCGCCTTCACCGGCGCCATCGCCCGGCGCATCGGCAAGTTCGAGGAAGCCAATGGCGGCACCTTGCTGCTGGACGAAATCAGCGAAATGGATGCCCGCCTGCAGGCCAAGCTGCTGCGCGCCATTCAGGAACGCGAGATCGACCGCGTCGGCGGCACCAAGCCGGTCAAGGTCGATATCCGCATCATCGCCACCTCGAATCGCGATCTGGCGGACGCCGTCAAGCACGGCACTTTCCGCGAAGACCTGCTCTATCGCCTGAACGTGGTGAATTTGCGCCTGCCCGCCTTGCGCGAGCGGCCCAAGGACATCCGCGCCCTCTCGCAGCATTTCGCCCGCAAATATGCCGAGGCCAATGGCGTGCCGTTCCGTCCCCTGGCGGGCGCGACCGAGCGCCTGCTGCTCTCGCATCCCTGGCGCGGCAATGTGCGCGAGCTGGAAAACACCATCCATCGCGCCGTGCTGTTGGCGCAAGGCCCGGAAATCGCCCCCGAAGCCATTCGCCTGCCCGACGGCACCCAGGTCGGCCATCAGAGCGCCGCGCCGCTGGATTCTTCGGTGCGCGATGCGGTGACGTCGGCCACCGTCGCCACCCGCAACCTGGTGGGCCGCACCGTCGCCGATGTGGAGCGCGACCTGATCCTGGACACGTTGGACCATTGCCTGGGCAACCGCACCCATGCCGCCAACATCCTGGGCATCTCGATCCGCACCTTGCGCAACAAGTTGCGCGAATATTCGGATTCGGGGCTTTCGATTCCCAGCCATGGCGAACAGAGGCTGGCTGGCTGATGCATTCAATTCTTGTCATCCCCGGCGAGGCGCGATCAGCGCCGAGGGAAGGGGATCCAGGTATTTGTTACAAGCACCTGGATCCCCTTTCCTTGCACACGCTGCCGCGCGTGCTCGCCGGGGATGACAGTTTCAGGATTTCCTTACAATGACCGACATCACCAGCGCGGCGCCATCCGGCGGCCTTGATCTTTCGCCCGGCAAGCTGCTCGACCATCTCAAGAAGAGCGACCTCGGCCTCGCCATCGGCATCATGGCGATCCTGGTGGTGCTCATTCTGCCGTTGCCCACCTGGCTGTTGGACGTGTCGCTGGCCTTTTCGCTGAGCTTTTCCATCCTGATCCTGATGACGGCCGTGTTCATCAGAAAGCCGCTGGAGTTCAGCTCCTTCCCGGCCATCCTTTTGATCACCACCATGCTGCGCCTGGCGCTCAACCTGGCGTCGACCCGCCT
>JAFECO010000495.1 GCA_018242085.1 Pseudomonadota bacterium | reverse complement strand
GGCGACCCATACCCTGCCGCGCTATCCGTCATTGTCCGCGCAGATCGGAGAAGCCGGCACCACCAAAATGAGCGTCGCGATATCCCCGCAAGGCCAGGCGAGTGATTGCCGGATCACGCAAAGCTCCGGTTCCATCCGCCTGGACAGCGCCGCATGTGCGCATGTCACCGACCATTGGCGGTGGAGGCCCTTCAGCCGGGACAGCACGGCGCCCGCGCCACGGGCTTCCGTCACGATGGTCTGGAATCTGAGCAAACCCGGCCGCTGAACCCACACGCGGGCATGCGTGCTTTGGCGGCGGTGATTGGCTTTATGCGATCATCCAAGTCCGGCTTATGGTTTCGCGCGTCATGGGCCGGAACATGACTGGCTTGCGACCCAAGCGCGAAGAACCAAGGAGACAGCCATGGCCACCGTCAGACTCCTGACCGACGCGGAAGTGAATGCGATCCCGGACGCCAAGGCGGTGTTCGATGACATCCGCGCCACCCGCAAATCGGATTTCGTGAACAATTTCTGGCGGGCGCTGGCCAATGATCCGAAGAATCTCAAGCGGGTGTGGGAGACGTTGAAATCGGTGATGGGCAGGGAAGGCGCGCTCGATCCCCTCACCCGCGAAATGATCTATATCGCCGTCTCCACCGCCAATGCCTGCCAATATTGCGTGCAGTCCCACACCGCCGCCGCCCGCGCCCGTGGCATGAGCGATGCCCAGCATGCCGAGCTGATCGCCGTGATCGGGCTGGCGGCCCAGACCAATCATCTGGCCTTGGCGATGCAGGTGCCGCCCGATCCGGAATTCGACGTGCGCTGAGCCTATTCGGCGGCTGCCGTCACGAACATCTTGCCCTGGCCGGGCACGACATAAAGATGCAGGTGGCTGAGCACATTCATGCCGATGGTGAGTTCGGGGATCATCGCGTCAGCCGGTTGGGCGCGGCTGCCCAGCACCGCCTCCCGGTTCCTGTTTTCCGGCAAGCTGCTGGCGGGGATCTGGACCGAGGCGTTCTGCACGATCACCCCGCCGAACGCGACCTGCTTGAACACATGCCGGTAGACCGCCGCATCCCCCGTGCCGCCGGGCAAGGCCGCCATGTCGGGCGCGCCCGGCTTCAGGCCGAACAGCTGCTCGGCGATTTCCCGGCGCATGATGGTCTGGGTCTGGGTGGTGTCGATGGTGCCGTTGACGTCATGGCCGTCGATGCTCACGCTCACCTGATATCTGCCGTTCACCAGATTGACCGGCACCGCCGCCACCGCGTCATGGGACCAGAACACCGCCTGGTTCGGATCGGTGCATTTGGTGGCGGTGAGATAATTGATCTCGCCGCCCGCGAAATTCACTTCCAGGTCGTACTGCTTGAAGAAATCGCTGGTCAGCCGCCCGTCATAGGGCAGCGTCTTTCCGCCATCGTCGGAGACGATGAATTGCAGATTGCGCGCGGTGGCATTTCCGATGGTGAAGCTGCCCACACGCACACGCGGCCGGATCAGGTTGGGGTTCTGGCCGCCATTGACGTTATAGACCGAGGATTGAATGTTGAGCGATCCGGAACCGCCCATGTCGCCCATTCCGCCGCTCTGAATCGTGTCGCTATGCGGCACATTGCTTCCCGGCAGGCCCAG
>JAFECO010000494.1 GCA_018242085.1 Pseudomonadota bacterium | reverse complement strand
CATCGCCGACCGGCTGCAGGCGCTTTCCAACGATGCCGACCGCCTGCATGCCCAGGCGGCGGCCGCGGAAACCGCGTCGCGGTCTCTCGATCTGGCGCGGCGCAGCTTCGAGGCGGGCAATTCGGGCATCCTGGACGTGATCGACGCGGAACGCCGCAATGCCCAGGCGCAGCTGGGCCTGGCGCGCGCCAAGGCGCAGCGGCTGATGGATACGGTGCAGCTTTATCTGGCGCTGGGCGGCTCGCCCGTCACGCCGCCGCCGGCATCCGAAGACAAGTCCGCCACGCCCTGATCGCGTTCAGGGCCGCTGCTTGGGTGTCAGCGCCTTGGCCTCGTCCGGGGTCAGGCGCGTCATCGTCCGGACGAAACAGGGAATGGCCGGGCTGCCGATCCCGGAGCTGACTTTCAGATCCCAGTCGAGCGGCGAACAGATCGTGCTGGCGCCCCGGAAGGTGGTGACCAGCCGCGCGCCGGGATCGAGCAGCGCGCGGCATTCGCTGCCCAAACCCAGCCGGTAATATTGATTGCCGCGCACCCGGATATTGATGGTGCGCGCATCGGGCGCGCGCCAATTCTCGAACTGGCTGGTGAAGAAGCATTGATCGGCGGGCTTTGCCGGCTGCGCTACGGCGCCCGCGGATGAAAGCGTCAGAAGAAATGCTGCGGCATATGCCGAATGGCGAAGCTTCATGACCGTCTCCGCAAGACTCTCTGTTTGACCGCCCGCCCCGATCATCAGACCACGAAGCAGTCCCAGGTTCAAAAGCGGCCGTATCATTCCTGGCCACTTATTGGGTTTTTGCGATGCAGCGATGCGCCCTGCCCAACGTGCAAATTTTGTCGGAGTTCCGCTCCGAAAAGCGGCATTTCGATGGTATAGTGGAGGCGACGCGGCCCGGGAAAAAGCCTGGCCGCAAGTGGCCATAACCGACGGAGACAGTGCACGAAACAACCGCCCGAGGCGGGCGAACCTAGGAGGTACCGGATGAGCAGTTTGGGTCAGTTTCATCACACCGAAGAAGCACCGAATAAAGGTTCGAGAATCGTAGCATGGGTCGTCATCGCTCTTCTGGCAGGCGCTGCCGCCCTGTTTGTCGTTGAATCGGGAATGCTGACGTCCGGGCCGGTCCCGGCCGGACAAGCCTACCCGCGCGGATTGTAAAACCCGACGCCGCGTCCGTCCGGCGCTGCCGGGCGGATGCCGCTCGGTGTGGCAGTCAGGAACGGATCGGCATCGCGTCCGTTTCCGAAGAGCTGCCTCTTATGCCGATGCGCATGAAAATCCTGTTTGCACTTCCTTTCCTTGCGATCGGCATTTCGCCATTGGCGGCTGAACAATTCGCCCCAATGGCGCTCAACAGCATCGCCGCGGTGCCGGCCAAGATCGCAGGGGCCCGCGTGGTCGATCCCAAAGGCGTTGCGGTGGGATCGCTGGTCAAGGTCCAGACCGACGCCAGGGGCAAGCCTCTCAAGGCCGATATCGCATTGACCGGCGGGCGGACCGTCACCTTGGACGCGTCCGCGCTGGGATACGACCAGACCGCCAATGTGGTGGTCACGGCGATGGATCAGGCGCAATTGGCGCGGCCCGCGCGTTAGTCGCCAGATCTCTCGTCACAAGGCAAGTTGGACTTGCTTTTGGG
>JAFECO010000493.1 GCA_018242085.1 Pseudomonadota bacterium | reverse complement strand
CGGCAGATGCCTTGGATGTCCGACATCAACGGCGCGTCGTAGCGATTGTGCCAGCTGGCATGGTCGCCCACGATGTTGACCACGGGGGTGGACGCGCGCCGGGCATTGTGAAGATTGGCGATGCCGTTGGCGAAGCCGGGCCCCAGATGCAGCAAGGTGGCGGCGGGCTTCCCCGCCATGCGGCCATAGCCGTCGGCCGCCCCCGTCACCACGCCTTCGAACAGGCACAGCACGGCGCGGATCGGGCTTTTGTCCAGCGCCGCCACGAAATGCATTTCCGATGTGCCGGGATTGGCGAAACAGGTGTCGATCCCTGAAGCGGCCAGGGTCTGAACCACACTGTCGGCGCCGTTCATGCTGTTCCCCTTTTTGCCGATCCTGAGCGCAGGCCGTCGAAAAAGCAAAAGAAAGGCCGCGTCTTTTCACGGACGCGGCCTTTCGCATTGTCGTCGTTACGGGTGCGCCGTTACGTTGCGACCCCGCCGGAAGCGAGAATCCAGTTCCGGGCACCCTCTACGGAATGACAATGAGACACTGGATCACCTCCTTTTCTTGATGGTTGCCTTCGCAATATAGGAAGGGCCGGGCGGCTTGATAAGCCCCAGGCGCGCATGAAATTATTTCGCCGGGAGATCGGGATTGAGCCAGCTTTCCACCGATTGCGTGATCGCCGGCGGCGGTCCTGCCGGCATGATGCTGGGCTTTCTTCTGGCCCGCGCCGGGATCGATGTCACGGTGCTGGAAAAGCACCGGGATTTCCTGCGCGATTTTCGCGGCGACACGGTCCATCCCTCGACTTTGCAGATCATGCATGAGTTGGGGTTGCTGGAAAAATTCCTCCGGCTGCCGCACACAAAGATCGTCAAAGGCACCATCGAGATCGGGGAACGGCATTTCACCATCGGCGATTTTTCGCGCCTGCCGACCGTGTGCAAATTCATCGCCCTGATGCCGCAATGGGATTTCCTGAATTTCCTGGCGGAGGAAGCCAAGCGTTTCCCGAATTTTCACATGCGGATGCAGACCCGCGCCGACGACCTTTTGATCGAAGACGGAATCGTCAGGGGCGTGGCCGCGACAGGACCGGAAGGGCCGCTTTCGATCAAGGCCGGCCTCACCGTGGCCGCGGACGGCCGCACCTCCACCTTGCGCGACAGATCCGGCCTGGCGGTCGATGACCTGGGCGCGCCCTTCGATGTGTTGTGGCTGCGGCTGCCGGTCTTGCCCGGCGATCCCGCCGACCTGGTGGGCAAGATAAAGGACGGCCAGCTTTTCGTGATGATCCACCGCACGGATTATTGGCAATGCGCCTATCTCATCCCCAAGGGCGGCTTGGAGACGATCAAAGCGGAAGGCCTGGCGAAATTTTGCGATCGGCTGAAACAGATCGCCGGCTTCGCCGCCGGACGCATCGACGAGACGATCACCGATTTCGATCAGGTCAAGCTGCTTACCGTGACCGTCAACCGGCTGCGCGAATGGGCGCGGCCGGGCTTTCTCTGCATCGGCGATGCCGCGCACGCCATGTCGCCCATCGGCGGGGTGGGCATCAATCTGGCGATTCAGGATGCCGTGGCTGCGGCGAATTTGCTGGGCCCTGCCTTGCAGGAAGGCCCGCCCGATTTCGCAACCCTCAAGGCCGTGC
>JAFECO010000492.1 GCA_018242085.1 Pseudomonadota bacterium | reverse complement strand
CGGCTTGAATTGCAGATCCGCCCGCTCGGAAATGATGAGCTTGGAAAGATCCGACATGCCGATCAGATTTTCGATATCGACAATCTTGGTTTCGTCCAGATCCAGGTGCGTGGCGATGAATTGGCGCAAATGCGCCGGCATCGCCTTGCTGCATTTCATATGGATGACGCTGCCGCGGCGGCGGCGCTTGAGCAGCGTCTCGAACAAGAGAACCAGGTCTTCGGCCTCTTCCTCCACTTCCACGTCGCTGTCGCGCAGGATGCGGAACATGCCCCAGCCCGAAATGTCGTGACCGGGAAACAGCTTGTCGAAATAGAGCGCGATCACATGCTCGAGCGGGATGAAGCGCGCGGCTTTGCGGTCGGCATCGGGCAGGCGCACGAAACGGCGCAGCTGCGGCGGCACCGGGATCAGCGCGAAGAAATCCTTGTTGTCGCGCCGGTTGGTGAGCGACAGGGCCACGGTGAAGCCCAGATTGGGAATGAAAGGGAAGGGATGGGCCGGATCGATGGCGAGCGGCGTCAGAACCGAAAAGACCTGCTCGCTGAAATAGGCATCCAGGAAGACCCGGTCGCGGTCGAGAATTTCGCTGCCGGTGACGACGCTGACGCCTTCCTTGCGCAATTCCCCGTCCAGCGCGGCCCAGATGCATTGCTGATCGCCGATCAGCTGGCGCGCCGCCTCGTCCACTTTGGCCAGCTGTTCGGCCGGCGACAGGCCGTCGGCGGATGGGGTGGTAACCCCGGCCCGGACCATGCCCATCAGCCCCGCCACGCGCACCATGTAGAATTCGTCGAGATTGGAGGCGGAGATCGACAGGAAACGCAGACGTTCGAACAAGGGGTGCCGGCGGTTCTGCGCCTCCTCGATCACCCGGCGGTTGAAGGCCAGCCAGGACAATTCCCGGTTGACGAAGCGGGCGGGCGATGCCGGGTCGAAATCGACATTGCTGCCCTGATGCGTCAACACCACCACGTCTTCGGTGGCCAGGGGATTATCCGAAGCGCCATGGGCAGGCGCGTCGTTCGCGGCCTCGATTTTCTGGGAAGGGTTGGACATGGCGGAAGCTTAGGAGAAATAGGTGAATCTGTCATGACAGCCTGCCCTATTCCGCCATAAGCTCCCGTATCAATTGAAGATTTATCGGTTTCTGGCGGCTGAGCGCCTCGCGGTCGGCCCGCGCGATGAAGTCCCGGACTGCCGCCGGGGACCGTTCCAGCCCCCTTAGCAGCCCCGTCACCACCGCCTCAGGCACCGTGACCTGGCGATCCGCGAACAGCTTGACCGCCAGCGCCATCAGCAGCCCCTCGTCCGCCTGGCCCAGTTCGAACGCGACCAGGGCACGAAAGCGCGACGCCAGATCGGGCAGCCAGGCCCGCCACATGGCCGGCGCGGTATGGCCCGTCAAAAGCAAGGGCGCCCCCCGCTCCAGCATGGCGAAAAGCGCAGGCTCGTGATCCGGGCTCTCGGCGCTGTCGCAATTCTCCACCACCGCGGGGCCCGCAAGAGGTTCGCGCAAGGTGCGCGCATCCGCCAGCACGGCGCCGGCCTGGGACGCCCAGATATGGGCGAGATGCGTCTTGCCCGAAGCGCCGGGTCCCCAAAGCGCGGCCGCTGGCGCCGACCAGTCGGGCCAACGCTCCAGA
>JAFECO010000491.1 GCA_018242085.1 Pseudomonadota bacterium | reverse complement strand
GTGGAAAAGCTGGTCTGGTCGATCCGCTGGGGCGCCGACACGGTGATGGATTTGTCCACCGGCCGCCATATTCACACCATTCGCGAATGGATCATCCGCAACAGCCCGGTGCCGATCGGCACGGTGCCGATCTATCAGGCGCTGGAAAAGGTGGGCGGCATCGCCGAAGAACTGACCTGGGAGCTTTATCGCGACACCCTGATCGAGCAATGCGAGCAGGGCGTGGACTATTTCACCGTCCATGCGGGCGTGCGCCTGGCGCATATCCCGCTCACGGCGGACCGGGTCACCGGTATCGTCAGCCGGGGCGGCTCGATCCTGGCCAAATGGTGCCTGGCGCATCACAAGGAGAATTTCCTCTACACCCATTTCGAGGAAATCTGCGAGCTGCTGAAGCAATACGATGTCTCCTTCAGCCTGGGCGACGGCTTGCGCCCCGGCTCGACCGCCGATGCCAACGACGCGGCGCAATTCGCCGAGCTGGATACGCTGGGCGAACTCAATCGCATCGCCCAGAAGCATGACGTGCAGGTGATGATCGAGGGGCCCGGCCATGTGCCGATGCACAAGATCAAGGAGAATATGGATCGCCAGCTCGCCGCTTGCGACGAGGCGCCTTTCTATACGCTTGGACCGCTCACCACCGATGTGGCGCCCGGCTATGACCATATCACCAGCGCCATCGGCGCGGCGATGATCGGCTGGTTCGGCACCGCCATGCTTTGCTATGTCACGCCCAAGGAGCATCTGGGGTTGCCGGACCGGGACGATGTGAAAGCGGGCGTGATCGCCTATCGCATCGCGGCCCATGCCGCCGATCTGGCCAAGGGCCATCCGGCGGCACGCATCTGGGACGATGCCATGTCCAAGGCGCGGTTCGAATTCCGCTGGCGCGACCAGTTCGCGCTGGCGCTGGACCCGGAAACGGCGCAGCTCTTCCATGACGAAACGCTTCCGGCGGAAGGCGCCAAGGTGGCGCATTTCTGCTCCATGTGCGGGCCGAAATTCTGTTCCATGAAGATCAGCCAGGAAGTGCGCGACGCCGCCAAGGGCAAGAACGACACGCTGTCCACGGCCGAAATCCGTGCCGCGATGGCGAAGAAGGCGGAAGAGTTCAAGCAGGGTGGGGGAGAAATTTATCTGAACAAGCCGGCGGCGGAGTAGACGCCGCTGCCGCCTATGACGATGACGCCATGAGTCTCTGCGTTCACCCGTATCGCTCTCCATTCAGGCGTGAGTTTTCATCGCCCGGACATGAGTTTTCATAAGGTCGCGTGTCGGTGCCGACGCTTGGCGGCGAAAAAACTCTATGGCATGAAAATGGCGGGGCAATGCCCTGAAACAGTGACGGGGATGGGGCGACATGACGTTCGCGATCAGAGCGGCGACGGGCAACGACCATGACGCGATCTGGCGCATCATGGAGCCAATCATCCGGGCGGGTGAAACCTATTCTCTGTCGCGGGACATGCAGCGCGCCGAAGCGTTGGATTATTGGTTCGCGCCCGATCGCAGCGTCTTTGTCGCCGAAGAGGACGGCCAAGTCGTCGGCACGTGTTTCTTGCGCGCCAATCGACCCGGACCGGGCTCTCATGTCGCCAATGCCGGTTTCATGGTGGCGGCCGATCAGGGCGGGCGAGGCGTCGGCAAGGCCCTGTGCGA
>JAFECO010000490.1 GCA_018242085.1 Pseudomonadota bacterium | reverse complement strand
CGAAGGCTCCTCGATCATGCAGGAGCGCAGCCATGCCTTTGCCATGAAATCGCAAATCTGGCTGCTGGATCCGCGGCCGAACCTGCCCACCATCGTCGATATGGTCGAACGCGGTTTCGAATTGTCGGAAGCGTCGAACACGCCCGTGATGCTGGAGCTGCGCGTGCGCACTTGTCACCTGCAGGGCCATTTCACGGCCAGGGACAATGTGCGGCCGTCATTTTCCGTTTCCGATGCATTGAACAGCCCCGTCCGCGATGTCGATCGCATCGTGCTCCCCCCGGCGAGTTTCCTCCATGAAGCGGAGAAGATCGAAAAGCGCTGGCCGGCTGCCGTGCGATTTATTCGCGACGCTCACCTGAACGAGTTCATGGGGGCGCAGGCGGGCGACGTCGGGATCATCGTTCAAGGCGGATTGTACAACACCCTCAACCGGGCCCTGGAACTGAGCGGATTGTCCGACGAATTCGGAAACTCCAAGCTGCCGATCTATGTCCTGAATGTGGCCTATCCCCTGATACCGGAGGAAGTGCGGGATTTCTGTCTGGGCAAACGCGCCGTCCTGATCGTCGAAGAAGGTCAGCCCGAATTCATCGAGCATGAGCTCAACACTCTGATACGCCGGGCCGGCGGCCAGACTCTTGTGATCGGCAAAGCCGTGTTGCCGCGCGCCGGAGAGTATACCGGACCCGTGATGCGCGGCGGGATCGAGAAATTCCTGAAGGAATTTTCTCCCGGCACGCCGCTCCTTCCCTCTCGCGAAGAGCCGCGCGCGGACATGCAACTGGCGGCGCAAGTGCCCCAACGCCCGCCGGGCTTCTGCACCGGGTGTCCCGAACGGCCGATCTTCACGGCGATGAAGCTGGTGCAGCGGGAGTTGGGCGACTTTCACGTCTCGTCCGACATCGGCTGCAATCTTTTTTCCATCCTGCCGCCATTCAATATCGGCAATACCACCATGGGCTATGGGCTCAGTTCCGCGGGAGCCTCCGCGTTCAAGGCGGCGCCGGGCGGCAAGCGCGCCATCGCGGTGATGGGCGATGGCGGCTTCTGGCACAACGGCCTGGCGTCCGGTTTCGGCGGCGCCGTGTTCAATCAAGACGACAATGTCGCGATCGTGGTCGATAATGGCTATTCGGCCGCGACCGGCGGTCAGGATCTGTTGTCGTCCAACGTCCATAATCCTTTCCGCAGCACCGGGAACCCGATCGCAAAAGCCTTGCATGGCGTGGGTGTCGGCTGGGTGAAATCGCTCACCCGCACCTATGACCTCGCCGCCATGCGCGCCACCCTGAAGGACGCGCTGACAACCCGCGCCCTGGGCCCCAAAGTCATCGTCGCTCAATCGGAATGCATGCTGAACAAGCAGCGCCGGATACGGCCGCAGCTTCGCGCGGCGGTCAAGGCAGGCAAACGCGTGATCCAGGAGCGGTTCGGCGTCGATCCCGAAACCTGCACCGGAGATCATAGCTGCATCCGTCTGTCGGGTTGTCCGTCCCTGTCGGTGAAGCCGAACCCCGATCCCTTGCGAACCGATCCCGTCGCGCATGTCGACAACAGCTGCGTCGGGTGCGGACTGTGCGGCGAAGTCAGTCATGCCGCTATGCTCTGTCCATCTTTTTATCGCGCCCAGATCGTCACGAATCCGACTTGGGCGGACCG
>JAFECO010000048.1 GCA_018242085.1 Pseudomonadota bacterium | reverse complement strand
GCGTGATGGTGCGAAGGCGTGCCGCCGCCGGGCGGATAATTCACCACCAGGGCGGTGATGCTTTTGCCCGGAATGTTGGGAATGGGCAGATTGAAGCCCGGCGCGGAACGGGATGACTGCGCCGACACGGCGGTGGCGGCAAAGATAAGAGCGCAAATCACGGCGATGGACCGGAGCATCTATTCCCCCTTGGAATGGCAGGTCCCTGTTTACGCCCCAAATTCCGCCGTTGATACCTCGTATCTTGACTTGCCCGGAAAGTTCCAGCCTGGGGCTTAACCATGGGAGGGCAAAAGCGGGAAAAATACCAATCTGGACGTGTATCCATACTTGCGAATGCTGAATGAATGTTTAGAAATTTCTTACGACGTTTTTTCTGTTTCGGTTTCGAAACATAACCATTTTGGGTGGGGGCCCTCATGCAGTTCGCCAAAAGTGCGCGTCTCTTTGCGTCCGTCAGTCTGCTGGCCTTGGCCGCCTGCTCCGGCGGTGGCGGCGGCGGCAGCACCGGCGGCAGCATCGTCAATGGACCGGTGGTCACGCCGCCGACAACCACCACCACCAACATCACCGGCGTGACGGCGCTCGGCCCCGCGGGCAACGCGCCGCTGGAAGCGACCGGCACGACACCGAATTTCGCAAACAGCTTTCCGCCCAATGGCACGGCGTTCCCCCTGACTCAGGGCGCGATATCCATCACCAGCAGTTCCGCAAACGGCATCAATGCCGGGGCCGGTACCGCGACCGTCCAAAGCACCATCGTCTCCGGTAGCAACGCAATTCCGATTATCGATCTGAGCATTCCCACCCTGGGCATCAATGCCACCGGGCTGCGCGGAGACGGCGTCACGAAAACCCAAACGGACGGCAGCACCGTCAGCATCATTGTCACCGGCCTCACCTACACGCTGCTCGGCAGCTGGAGTTACAAGCCCGCCGGCAACAGCGGCACGGACCTGGGACTGGCGGTCTCCGGCTATCAAACTCCTGCCGCGAACGTACCCACCACGGGCACGGCCAGCTATGTCGGTGCCGGCGGCCAGAATACCGGCGCAACAGCCGGCGGCGTCATCGGCACCGTGGTGGTGCCGTCGGGAAGCGGCGGCATCAGCGCCGCGACTTTGTCCGGCGACGTCAATCTCAGTGTGAATTTCGGCACCCAGCAGGTGAACGGCACGCTGACCAACATGGTGGCAAAAGATGTGAGCTCCGGCGCCACCTCGGCCTGGAATAACGTCACCCTGACCGGAAATCTGTCGCAATCGGCGGGCAGTGCCAATCGCGGCGCGGTCATCAACGGCACCGCCCAGACCCAGGCCCCGCCCGCAAGTGCGCCCTTCAGCATGAACAGTGGCGCCACCGGCAATCTCAGCGGCGCGCTATACGGCCCCAATGCCAATGAAGCCGGCGGAGTATGGTCGGTGAATCAGGGCAGCGGCGCGACCGGCAAGACCGCGTTCGGATTCTTCGGCGCCACCAAACAGTAGCGGCCCGATCATGCGCTTTGCCGCGGCGCTGCTCTGCGCCTGCCTGATTGCTGCGCCCGCGATGGCGCAGCAGCCGGGACAGACGGTTGCCATTTCGGACACCGCCGCGGCGCAGCTGCTGATCGCCAATGGCAGGCTGGATGATGCCCAGAAGCTGCTGGCCCGCATTCTGGAAAAGAGCCCGGACGACAGCGAGGGCCTTTTTCTTCTGGGCACCGTCGCCGTCGCCAAGGCCGATTACGACAAGGCCATTTCGCTGTTCCGCCGCCTTCTGGTCAAGGAACCGGATGCCGAACGGGTGCGGCTGGAACTGGCGCGCGCCTTTTTCCTCAAGGGCGATTACCAGAACGCCGACCGGCAGTTCCGCTTTGCCCGGGCCGGCGATCTTCCCGACGCCGCCAAGCAGAATATCGATCAGTTTCTGGGCGCGATAAATCGGCTCAGGGAATGGACGTTCGATTTTTCCTTCGGATTGGCACCCGACACCAATCAGAACGCCGCCACCGCCGCCAGCCAGATTCAGATTCTTGGGCTTCCGTTTACCTTGGATCCCAATGCGCGCGCCCAAAGCGGCGTGGGCCTGGCGGGCGCGGCAGGCGCAGAATGGTCGCCGCTCGTCTCCGATACGGTGAAGGCGCGCGTGGGCGCCAATATCTCGCGCGTGGAATATAGCGGCGCCAATTTCGACGACATGACCATATCCGGTTATGCCGGGCCGGAATTTCTGTTTCCCGACTGGGACGTCAGCACGCTCGTCACCGGCTTCAAACGCTGGTACGGCAACCGCTCCTTTGTCAGCGGCATTGGCGGCAAGCTGGCCGGTGAATATGGCATCACATCCGATTTCGTGGCGGGCATTTCATTGGGGGCGCAATCGGTCAGCGACAATTTCACGCCCGAGCAAAGCGGGCTTCTTCTCACGACACAGGCGCAAGGCACGTATGTATTGTCGCCTTCCAGCCTGATTCAGCTGCAAGCCGGGTTCAACCGGCAGAATGCGAAAATCGATCCTTATTCCTATTCCGGCTTCTGGGCCGGTGTCGGTTATCAGCGAGACTTGCCGTTCGGATTTTCCGCCAGCGTCCAGCCGGCCTGGCTCGTCACGCGTTATGATGCGGCCTTGCCCGCCTTTGGAAAGACGCGGGCCGACGATACCTTGATGCTGAGCATGACACTGCTCAACCGCCGCTTCGATTATCACGGCTTCACGCCGCGCATTTCCTATACCTTCACCGATCAGCGCAGCAACATCGCGCTTTACAGCTATACGCGCCATCAGTTCCAGATCGGGCTGACCACGCAATTTTGAAGCCGCTCAGGCGGCTTTGCGCGCCCGTGCGAAGCCAGTGAGGAGACGACGCAGTCCGGTTTCGGCGACTTTCGCCGCCGCCCGTTCCGCGGGCAGCCACAGCTTCTGCCGTTTTTCCTTCTCGGCCCATGACGCCTGTTCGCCCGTCACGAGCAGGGAAAAAACTTCCACCGCACAGGGCAGCGCGCTGCCGCCCTTTTCCTTCAGATAGTGATAGCGGCCGATGGGGTCGCCGGCGATCTCGCCAAAGACGCCCGCCTCTTCCAAGGCTTCGCTGGCGGCGGATTGCGCCAGGCTCATGCCGTCCTGCGGCCAGCCTTTGGGCAAGATCCAGCGGCGGGTGCGCAAGGAGGTGACCAGAAGGATTTCCAGCTTCGGTGAACTTCGCCAGCACAGCGCCGCCACTTGAACAAGGCTGCCGCGCGGCGCGCCCGTCATCTCATGCCCGCCGCATTGGCGATCAGATAGAAGCCCGCGCCCAAAAGGCCCGCCGCGGGCATGGTCACCACCCAGGCCACCACAATGTCCTTGGCCACGTTCCAGCGCACCGCCGAAACCCGCCGCGCCGCGCCCACGCCGACAATGGCGCCCGTGATCGTGTGGGTGGTGGAAACCGGAATACCGAGCCAGGTGGCGGCGAACAAAGTCATCGATCCGGCGGTCTCCGCGCAGACGCCCTGCGTGGGCGTGAGGTGAGTGATTCGCGAACCCATAGTACGCACAATACGCCAGCCGCCAAAAAGCGTTCCCAGCGCCATCGCCGTCTGGCAGGCCAGGACCACCCAGAACGGCACTACGAAATGATCGCCCGAAAGCCCGTGCGCGAACAGCAAGGCCGCGATGATGCCCATGGTTTTTTGCGCGTCGTTGCCGCCATGGCCCAGCGAATAGGCCGAAGCGGAAAGGAACTGAACTTTGCGGAAAATATTGTCCGCCTTGAACGGCGTGACTTTGAGAAAGGCCCAGGACACGAACAGGACCAGGAACAGGGCCAGCACGAAACCGGTGGCGGGCGACAGCACGATCGCCGCCGCCGTCTTGCCCAGCCCCGACCAGACCACGGCATCGAGCCCGCCGGCGCAGACGCCCGCGCCCACCAGCCCGCCGATCAAGGCATGACTGGACGAGGACGGAATCCCCGCCAGCCAGGTGACGATGTTCCAGATGATCGCGCCCATCAGGGCGGCGAAGATCACCTGGTCGCTGATGACGGCGGGCGCCACGATGCCGGTGCCCACCGTGGCCGCCACATGCAGCCCGAACACCAGAAAGGCGATGAAGTTGAAGAAGGCGGCCCAGGCCACCGCATAGCGGGGCGACAGGACGCGGGTGGACACGATGGTGGCGATGGAATTGGCCGCGTCATGCAGCCCGTTGAGAAAATCGAAGATCAGCGCGACCGCGATCAGGAAGATGATCAAAAGGCTCACGCCTAGACCTGCTCGATCACGATGCCGCTGATGCGGTTGGCGACATCCTCGAAACGGTCCACCACCTTTTCCAGATGGTCATAGATCTCGTTGCCGATGATGAAGGCCATGGCGTTGCCGTCGCGATGCTTGAGGAACAGGGCCTTTATTCCCGCATCGTTGAGTTCGTCCGCCTGTTCTTCCAGCTTGGTGATCTCTTCGGCGATGGCGTTGATGCGCCCCGCCTTCTGGCGCATGTCGCCCAAAAGGCTCACCGCTTCCACCGTCAGAACGGCGCAGCGAAGGATGATGTCGGCCATCTCGCGCATATGGGGCTCGAAGCTGGTGACCTCGAACAGGATGATCGCCTTGGCGGTCTTCTGCATCTGGTCGATGGAATCGTCCAAAAGCCCGATCAGGTCCTTGATGTCGCCCCGGTCGAACGGGGTGATGAAGGACCGGCGCACGGTCATCAGGACTTCGCGCGCCACCGTGTCGGCTTCATTCTCATGGGTGATGATGCGGCGGCAGGCTTCGGGAACCACCGATCCGCCTTCCAGCAGGTCGCGCAAGGCGGTCGCGCCGGACACCAGGGTGGCGGCGTGCCGGTCGAACAGCACGAAGAATTTCTCCTCGCGCGGCATCAATGCCTGGAAAAAACGCTGCATGAGTCCTCGAAAGCGGGGCTGTCGCCTGGGGGGACTACAGCATGAGTCGGCGCTTTGCCAGCCCGCCGGGCGCCCTCAACCGTGGTCGAAAGCCGCAATGATCGGGCACGGTCCTGTGGATGACGCGCAGTCCCTGGCCAGCCGCTTCAGGGCGCCGCGGGCGGCCTCCAGTTCGGCGATCTTGGCGTCCAGGGCGGCGATCCGTTCCCGGGCCAGGGCGCGGGCCCGGTCCCGGTCCTCGGTGGCGTCCAGCGCCAGCAATTCCGCCACCTGTTCCAGGGTGAATCCCGCCGCCTGGGCGGACCGGATGAAGCGCAGCCGCCTCAGGTCCTGTTCGCTATAATGGCGGATGCCGCCGCCCCGCCGGGGGGTCGGCAGAAGGCCACGGCGCTGGTAATAGCGGATGGTCTCCACCCCCACCCCTCCGGCTCGCGCCAAGCCGCCGATTGTGTGTCCCGTCATGGTTTGACTCCGTACCATGGTACAGGGGGTATATGGGCCGGGTCGCTTTGTTCCACAAGACGGATACCCCCATGTCAGCAGGCATCTCAATTCCCCGGCAGGCCACCCTTTACCGCATGGTGATGGACAAGCATCTGTGCCCCTTCGGCCTCAAGGCCAAATCCCTTCTGGAGCGGGAAGGCTACAAGGTCGATGACCAATGGCTGCGCACGCGGGCGGAAACCGACGCCTTCAAGGCGGAACGCGACGTCAAGACCACGCCCCAGATCTATATCGATGGCGCCCGGATCGGCGGCTATGACGATCTGCGCCGCTTCCTGGGCAAAAGCGTGCCCGATCCCAAGGCCCTCACCTACAAGCCCGTGATCGCGGTGTTCGCGGTGACCGCGCTGATGGCGCTGGCCGCCAGCCAGGCCGCATTCGGCAATCCCTTCACCATCCGCGCGGCGGAATGGTTCATCGCCTTCAGCATGTGCGTGCTGGCGATCCTCAAGCTGCGCGATATCGAAAAATTCTCCAGCATGTTCTTGGGCTACGACATCCTGGCGCGGCGCTGGGTCCCTTATGCCTATATCTATCCCTTTGCCGAAGCCCTGGCCGGCATCCTGATGATCACCCATGTGTTGAAGGCCGTTTCGATCCCCCTGGCGCTGTTCATCGGCACGGTGGGCGCCATATCGGTGTTCAAGGCGGTCTATATCGACAAGCGCGAACTCAAATGCGCCTGTGTCGGCGGCGACACCAATGTGCCCCTGGGCTTCGTCTCGCTCACCGAGAATGTGATGATGGTGGCGATGGCGGTCTGGATGATGGTCGGTTAGAGCAAAACGCTTTCAGGCGCCCCTCATGCTTCGACAAGCTCAGCATGAGGATATCCATTGAATTCCTCACCCTGAGCTTGTCGAAGGGTGAGTTGGCGATACCGGTCTTAGCGATATTGCGCCGCGGTCTGGCGCATGTGGGCGGTGAGGGCTTTCACATCGCCCCGGTTCTGCGCCAGGAAGGCGACGAACTGGTCGCGCTGCGACAGGGCCAGCCAGATTCCCAAGACGCTGATGTCGATCAGCTCGGGCCGGCCCGCATCGGTGCGCACGCGGAAATCCACTTCCAGCGGACGCTGCCCGCTGCGGTCGTTGGGATCGACCATCACGGTGTTGACGATGAAATCGTCCGGCGCGCGCTGGCTGGAGCCGGTCACCTTCAGGCTCTGGCCCGCATATTTCGCCAGATAGGAACGATAGACCGCGATGGAATAATCCTGGAAGGCCGCCGCGAATTCATCCCGGTCGGCCTGCGGCGCGGTGCGCACATATTGCCCAAGGGTGAAGGCCGCGATCCGCTTGGTGTTGGTCAGGCCCAGAAGCAATTGCTGGAACTGGTTGGCCCGGTCGTCTTCACTCAACTGCCGGTCATTCAGAATGATAAGACCCTTCTGGATATTGTCGGCGATGAACGCCTCGGCCGGCGTCACCGCCGAAGCGGGCAACAGGCTGGCTGCCGTGGCGCCCATCGCCAAGCCTAAGACCGTTCTGCGCCGCATTCCCATACCCGCCATTCCATACCGCCTTGCCTGTCCGGAAGATGCACTTATACAGCGAAAGCCCGGCAAGGTCCCAAATAAGCCAGCGCGCGGCAAGAGCTTCATGCTAGGATTTGTCCGGGAAAAGGGGAGAATAAAAATGGCGAAGCGCGCATCTCTTGCGGTTCTGGCGGCGCTGGCCGCGTTCGGCGCATTTCCGGCGAAGGCCGAAATGGTGGGCAAATACACGCTGGTCTCCGCCCTGCCCCGTCCCGGCGCCACCAAGATATTCGACAATAATCGCGGCACGGTGTGGGACGTGATCTATCCGCCCGGCATGGCCACCGGCATGCACCGCCATCCCGTCGATTTCGTGGGCGTGGAGCTGGTCGAGACCTTGCTGAAAGTCACCACCCCCGACGGCAAGGAACGCATCAATCCCATCCATCGCGGCCAGATCTATATGCTGCCCAAGGGCCTCACCCATATCGAGGAGAATGTGATCGGCAAGCCGCAGCGCAATTCCATCCTGATCGAACTCAAGGATGCGGGACCGCACGATTATGCCAATACCGGCAAGGACGCTTCGGGCTTCACCGCCGACGGCGCCAAGAAGATCACCGACAATAATCGCGTCACGCTGTGGGATTGGACCACGGGCCCGACCAAGACTTTCTACCAGACCCACGACATGTATCTGGTGCCGATGGATGCGGGCACATTGACGGTGGCGGGCGACGAGCCGTCCAAGGCGCTGCCGGTGGCGAACGGCCAGGTGATCTTCCTGCCCGGCGGCCATGCCCGCTCGCTCCAGGCGCCCGGCGTGCGCATCGCGGTGGTGGAACTGAAATAAGCGGCGTTAGTTGTTGACCGGTAGATGCCGGCTGATCGCTGAACGCGCGTCATGCACCAGCACATTGACGTCGGTGCCGGCGAACTGTGGCGCGATGAGAAGGCCGGCGACCAGACCCACCAGCAATCCCAGAATGAACTTGGCCATTCTTCACTCGCCGCGACCGCAACGCACCCAGTCTGGCGAAAAATGGCCCAGCCGTCACCTTAAGTTTCCGTATGAGGGAGTTTTACTTGGCCGCCGGCATTTCCACCGGCAGGCCGCGCTTGGACCAGTCCTGAAATGAACCATCATACAGCTGGGCGTCGATCCCCAAGGTCCGGGCCGCGAAAATCACCGCCGTGGCCTGAATGCCGATATGGCAATAGGCGATCACATGATCGCCAGGCTTGACCCCGGCGGCGGTGAACAAGGCCTTCAATTCTTCCGGCGATTTTACCTTGCCATCCGCGCCGCTGATGCTGGTGAAAGGAAGATTGTGCGCGCCCGGCACATGGCCCGGCACCGCGCCTTCGATCCCCGGCTTTTCGCCATTATAGAATTCCGGCGCGCGCGCATCGATCACGGTCGTGCCGGGCGCCTTCAGGTGCGACTGGACATAATCCGCGGTCACGATGCGCGACTGCATCTTGAGCGGCGACAGGACCACAGTCGTGGCGGCCGGTGCTTCGGCGTTCACCGCATGGCCGTCAGCTTCCCAGCCCTTGAGACCGCCATCCAGCAAGGACGAGTTCTTGCCGAGCCCGGCCGCGTCGAGGGTGAGCATGATCCGGGTGGCCCGCGCGATGCCGTCATTCTCGCTATAGACAATGATGCGGGAGCGGTCGGAAACGCCCAGGGACTGCAATTCGGCGCGCAGATCGTCCGGCGGCGGCAATTCGGTCACCAGGCCCTCCGGCGTTTTGACCGTCAAGCCATTGGGCCCGACCAGATGGGCGCCGGGAATATGCTTGGCCTTATATCCGTCCGGCGTGCCCACATGCAGGATCACCAGATCCTTGTCGGCCGCATGTTGCGCCAGCCATGCGGAGGTCACCAGCAATTCATCGCGGGGACCGGCGGCCCATGCGCCCGTGCTG
>JAFECO010000489.1 GCA_018242085.1 Pseudomonadota bacterium | reverse complement strand
AGGGTATTGGCGATGGGAAATTCCGTCGGAGAGCGGCGAAACAGCGGTTCTTGCACTGAATATGCCTATAAATTAGCCATGCATTATGTATGACGTTATAATAGGCAAAAACCTCAGCTCCTGGAAACAATTATCGCATATCGGGGGCTCGCGATGTTAGGCAGGCCGCCAGGGGAAACCACATGTCTCGCATCGCCATATTGATTGTCGCCGCCGGAAAAGGGGAACGCACCGGGCGGAACGGACCCAAACAATATGAACCTTTGGCCGGCCGGCCGATGCTGCGCCGGACAGCGGCCGCCTTCGCGGGCTGGCCGGTGCGCGTTGTGATCGGCCCCGGCCAGGATGCTCTTTATCGGGCCGCGATGGGCGCCGATGCCCTTCCTCCCATCACCGGCGGCGCGCGCCGCCAGGATTCCGTCCGGTTGGGACTTGAAGCCCTTGCGGACGACGCGCCGGATTTTGTCCTCATTCATGACGCAGCCCGGCCGCTGGTGTCGCGTGGCGTGATCGATCGGACCATCGCGGCGCTTGAAGCCGGCGCGGCGGGCGCGGTTCCCATGCTGGCGGTTGCCGATACGCTCCGCCGCAAGGATGGCGATGTCTGGGTGACCGTGCCGCGGGACGGCCTGCTGCGCGCGCAGACCCCGCAAGGTTTCCGCTTTGCCGACATTCTCAAGGCGCATCGCGACCATGCCCATGCGGACGCCACTGACGATGTCGCCATCGCGGAACTGGCGGGACTTGCCGTGGATGCGGTCCTGGGCGAGGAAGAGAATCTGAAAGTGACCACGGAAAAGGATTTCGTCTTGGCGGAACGACTTCTTGGAGGCGAGACCCGCAGCGCCATGGGGTATGACGCGCATCGTTTCACCGACGGCGATCACGTCTGGCTGTGCGGCGTAAAGGTGCCGCACGATCACGGGTTGGAAGGCCATTCCGACGCCGATGCCGGGCTGCACGCCCTCACCGACGCGGTGCTGGGCTGCATCAGCGCCGGCGATATCGGCCAGCATTTCCCGCCCACCGATGAACGCTGGCGCGGTGCGCCGTCCTGGAAATTTCTCGATCACGCCAACCGGCTGGTAAAGGACAAGGGCGGCAGGATTCTGCACTGCGACGTCACGTTGATCTGCGAGCGGCCCAAGATCGGCCCGCACCGCGAAGCCATGCGGGCGCGCATCGCCGAAATCCTGTCGCTCGATATCGACCGGGTCAGCGTCAAGGCGACGACCACCGAAGGCATGGGCTATACCGGCCGGCGCGAAGGCCTGGCGGCACAGGCGGTCGCGACCGTGCGGTTGCCGGGAAGCGATTAAAGACAGGAACAGCGCATGAGATTTTCCACCATTCTCGCGTCGGTTCTGGGCATCGGCTATTTCCCGGTCGCTTCGGGCACGGTCATGAGCATCGTCGCCACGGTCCTGGCGACGATCCTGGCCCGGCATGGTGGCGGCCTGACATTGGTGGCCGCCAGCCTCATCGCCTTTGCGATCGGCATCTGGGCTTGCGGCGACCATGTCCGCGCCACCGGCCGCGACGATCCCTCCGAATGCGTGATCGACGAACTGGCGGGCCAATGGCTGGCCTGCGCCGGGATCTGCTTCACGCCCATCTATCCCAGCGTTGCCGCCTTCGCCCTGGCGTTCCTGCTGTTCCGCCTGTTC
>JAFECO010000488.1 GCA_018242085.1 Pseudomonadota bacterium | reverse complement strand
ATTTGTCCTGGACGAACCTGCCGTGTTGACAGGTGCCGCGGGCGCCGTGCTGCGGGTGCCGGAGATGACGATCGAAAGCGCGGGCGGGAAAGTGACCGGCGCACTGCAGGCGGCATTGGCCGGCGGGCGCCTGCCGGCGGCCACGCTGCGCATGCGCGAATTCACTTTCGCGAACGGCGCTTTTGAGAGCGATGCCGGAATCGGCGCGCGCCTGGATTATGGCGCCTTTCACGGCATCGCCGTCGATGGCGCGGGGCGTATCACGGGACGGGCGGGGGAAGGGTCTTTTTCGCCTGCCGCCTGCGCGAAGCTGACGATCTCCGCATTCCGGCCGGGGCCCGAAAATCTGGCGCGCGGTATTGGCGGTGCGCTCTGCGCGGCTGGCAGCACGCCGATGATCGCGATGGGCAAGGATGGGCTGACATTCAACGCGCTGGCCCGCGACATGGCCGCCGATATTCCTTTCGCCAGTGTCCGGCTGGAACATGCGGGGGGCAGGCTCGCATTCGGCGCCGGCCCCAATGCGCCCTTGCATGGCACCGTGGCGTTGACGCAGGCCCGGATGCTGGATCGCGCGAAAACATTGCGCTTTCATCCCTTGTCCGGCAGCGGAAGCATCCGGCTTGAGCGGGGCATATGGCAGGGAAAAATCGCCGCCACGGACGGCAAGAAAGCGCCGCTGGGCGAGGTGACCTTCACCCACACCATGGCGGATGGAAAAGGTTCCGCGCATATCGCGGCCCCAAAAATCGTCTTTGTGCCGGACAAGCTGCAGCCGGAAACATTGTCGCCGCTGCTGGTGGCGTTCCGCCGCGCCGAAGGCACCGCGAATTTCACGGGCGATATCACCTGGGCGCCGGGCAAGATCGCCAGCAATGGCCATCTTTCCGTTGCCGGCTTGGATTTCATGACGCCACTGGGCAAGGCGCATGCGGTCAAAACCGAGATGGATTTCGTTTCTCTCCTGCCGCCGGCGACAAAGCCCGGCCAGGATCTTGGCATTGCGCGGATCGATTGGACCTTGCCGTTCAATGGACTGGATGTGCGCTTCGGCTTCACGCCAACGACGATTCAGGTCGACAAGGTGACGAGCGGCTTCGCCGAGGGCCATGCCGCGCTGGGCGCCTTCACCGTCGATATCGCCAATCCCAAGCGCATCGATGGCGCCGCCGATCTGACATCCATTTCCCTGGCGTCGCTCATTACCGCGTCGAATCTGGGCAGCAAGGTCAAGCTGGAAGGCAAGGTCTCCGGTCATGTGCCGTTTTCGGCCGAGCCGGACGGCTTTCGCATCGTCAATGGCCATGTCCAGGCGGATGGTCCGGGGCGGCTGTCGATCGACCGTTCGCTATGGGCGCAAGGCGGCGGCGCCAGCGCCAATGCGGTGCAGGACTTCGCCTATCAGGCGCTGGAGAATCTGTCTTTCGACCAGCTGAGTGCCGATCTCAACAGCGTGCCGGGCGGCCGGCTGCAGGTCGTGTTTCATATCAAGGGGCGGAGCGACCCGCCCAAGCCGCAACAGGCCGAAGTGGGGCTGGTGGAACTGATCAACGGCAGCGCCCTGCAAAAGCCGATTCCGCTGCCCAGCGGCACGCCCATCGACCTGACCCTGGATACTTCCCTTAATTTTGACGAACTTCTAAAGTCCTATACCGAAGCGTGGTCGAAG
>JAFECO010000487.1 GCA_018242085.1 Pseudomonadota bacterium | reverse complement strand
GGCTCGTCGGCGGTGGCGGATCTGGCGTTCGAATACAGCATCGACCGCAATTGGGTGGCGGCGGTGGATTTTTGGGCGGAAGAGGACGCCAACACCCATGTCGCCGGATCGATGCCGTCCTTGCCCGGCTTGCCGCCCGCCGCCGTGGAAAGCGATCTGGGCCGCGCGCATGTTCTCTATGTCGCGCCGGCGGTCGAATATAATTTCAGCGGCAATTTCGGCGTGATCGCGGGCGCGCGGATTTTCGTGACCGGCGCGAACAAGACCGCCACACTCATCCCGCTGATCGCGTTCAATTACGTCCATTAAAAGGCAGTTCCCCGGCGGGGAAACTTCTTCGCGCCGCTCGCGTTACCGTACCAACACGAACTTGCAACGGGAGAGCTTCATGCGCACCCATGCTCTTGTTTTTGGATTTGCTATGGCCCTGGCGGTCGCGGGTTGCGGCACGAACCCAGGTGACCGGGCGGCCAGCGGCGCGCTGCTGGGCGCGGCGGGCGGCGCGGCCATCGGCGCAGCCACCGGCAATGCCGGTGCGGGCGCGGCCATCGGCGCGGTCGGCGGCGCGGTCGTCGGCGCGGCGACCGATCCGTGCGACTTGAATATGGGCGATCCGTTCTGGCGCGATAGCCGAAATGGCGGACGCGACGGTTACTATCGCCGCTGCGGCCACGAATATCGCGACCGCTGATCGCACTTCGCGCAAAAATACTTCGCGACTTTCGCCCGCCTTGGCCAAGACCCCAAGGCGGGCGATTTTTGATGCTTACCGGCCGATGCCGCGGCGGGGCGTTCTGGCCGCCAGCACCTTGTCGATGCGGCGGCCATCCATGTCGACCACCTCGAAACGCCAGCCTTGCGCGTCGATAATGTCGCCCACGGTCGGCATGCGCTGAAGCTGCGCCAGCAGAAAGCCCGCCAGGGTCTGATAGTCGCGTGAGGGCGGCAGCACGAGATTCAGATGTTCCGCCATCTCGTCGGCGGGAAGATAGCCCGCCAGCAGCCAGGAGCCGTCGTCGCGGCGGAAGGCGGGCGGGTCATGGTCTTCGGTGTCGGAGCGGAAGACGCCGGTGATGGTTTCGAAAATATCGGCGGCGGTGGCGATGCCTTCGAAATGGCCATACTCGTCATGCACCAGCGCCATCGGCACGGCGGCGTCGCGCAGGATCGCCAGCACATCCAGGGCATCGGCCGTGTCATGGACGATGGGGGCCGCCTTGACGTGGCTGCGCAGATCGAGGGGCTTGCCTTGCACCATCGCCGCCAGCATCTCCCGCGCCTGGACCACGCCCAAAAGTTCGTCGATCCCGTTGCCGGCCGGCAGCCGCGAATGCTGGGTTTCGATCAGCACCCGCCGCAGCTCGTCTTCGCCCGCCGTCAGGTCCAGCCAATCGACTTCGGTGCGCGGCGTCATCACGCCCTTGATGGGCCGGTCGCCCAGCCGCATCACGCCGGAGATCATCCGCCGCTCCGCCGCTTCCAGCACGCCCGCGCCTTCGGCTTCCGCGATCAGGGTCTTGATCTCTTCGTCGGTGATCCTGTCGTCATCATGCGCGTTCCAGCCGAACAGGCGCAGCACGATCCGGCCCGACAAATCCAGCACCGTGACCAGGGGCGAGGCGATCCTGGCGATCACGGTCATGGCGGGCGCCACTTTCACCGCCATGGC
>JAFECO010000486.1 GCA_018242085.1 Pseudomonadota bacterium | reverse complement strand
TCCCTGGTGGGATTCTCGATCAACACGCTGACATTGTTCGCCCTGGTGCTGGTGATCGGGCTTCTGGTCGACGACGCCATCGTGGTGGTCGAGAATGTCGAACGCATCATGCGCGAGGAAGGATTGCCGCCGCGCGAGGCGACGCTCCGTTCCATGCAGGAAATCACCGGCGCCCTGATCGGCATCGGCCTGGTGCTGACGGCGGTGTTCCTGCCGATGGCCTTTTTCGGCGGCTCGACCGGCGTGATCTATCGGCAGTTCTCGGTCACCATCGTTTCGGCCATGTCATTGTCGATCTTCGTCGCGTTGATCCTGACGCCGTCGCTTTGCGCCACATTGCTCAAGCCCGCGATCGGCGGCGAGCATCCGCATCATAGCGGCCTGACCGGACGCTTCTTCCACTGGTTCAACAGCAGCTACGACCAGACACAGGCCTGGTATCGCCACAATCTGGAAAAGGTGCTGAACCGTTCCAGGCTGGTGATGGCCGTCTATGCCGTGATCCTGGTCGCGGTCGGCGTGATGTTCTACCGGCTTCCCACCGGCTTTTTGCCGGATGAGGATCAAGGCTTCATCATGACCTTGATCAACCTGCCCACCGGCGCCACCCAGGCAAAGACCTTGGCGGTGGCGAACCAGGTCACCGACTATTATCTCCAACAGGAGAAGAAGAACGTCGAGCTCACCTTCACCGTGGCCGGCGTCAATCCGATTTCGGGCGTGAGTCAGAATTCCGGCGTCGCCTTTACCAAGTTCATTGATTGGGGCAAGCGCCCCGGCAAGCAGAACAGCGCGGCATCGATCGCGCAGCGCGCGTTCATGCACTTTTTCGGGAACCCTCAGGCGCAAGTATTCCCGCTGGTGTTCCCCTCCGTGCCGGAACTGGGCTTTTCGACCGGATTTGACCTGCAGATGCAGGATCGCGGCAATCTCGGCCACGAAGCCCTGATGCAGGCCCGCAACCAGCTTCTGGGCATGGCGATGCAGAATCGCAAGCTGGCGCAGGTGCGCCCCGCCAGCCTGGACGATTCCCAGCAACTCCATGTCGACATCGATCAGGAAAAGGCCAACGCGCTCGGGATTTCCACCGCCAGCATCAACGCCACATTGTCCGCTGCCTGGGGCGGCGCCTTCGTGAACAACTTCATCGACCGCGACCGCGTCAAGCGCGTCTACATGCAGGCCGACGCGCCTTATCGCATGAAACCGGACGATCTCGACCGCTGGTATGTGCGCACCAGCACCGGCACCATGGCGCCCTTCTCGTCCTTCGCCCGCGCGTCCTGGGCGATGGGGCCGCTCACGCTCAATCGCTACAATGGTTATCCCTCGATCGAGATTCAGGGCCAGGGCGCGCCGGGCGTCAGTTCCGGCACGGCGCTGGCGGAGATGGACAAGATCTTCAAGTCGCTGCCCCAGGGCATCACGAACGAACGAACCGGCCTGTCCTATCAGGAGCAACAGTCGGGGGCACAGGCGCCCGCGCTTTATGCGCTCTCGATCCTGATCGTCTATCTCTGCCTGGCGGCGCTTTATGAAAGCTGGGCCATCCCGCTTTCGGTGATGCTGGTCATCCCCTTGGGCGTGATCGGCGCCCTGGCCGCGACCAGCCTCAGGGGCCTGTTCAACGACATCTATTTCCAGGTCGGCCTGCTCACCACCATCGGCCTGTC
>JAFECO010000485.1 GCA_018242085.1 Pseudomonadota bacterium | reverse complement strand
GGCTGACCATTCCCGGGCCAAGGCTTCCAGGCCGGGCCGGGTCTCGTCATTCTGGGCGAACATCAGCACGGGCAGCTTTTTTTCCAGCAAGGCCATCGGCCCGTGCCGGACTTCGGCGCTGCTGAAGGCTTCCGCATGCAGGCCGCATGTCTCCTTGAACTTCAGCGCCGCTTCCTGGGCGATGCCCAGGCCCAGGCCCCGGCCCAGCACGAACATGCTTTGCGCGGGCCGCAAGGCTTCGACCATGGGCCGCCAGTCGAGCTGCCAGGATGCGTCCAGCCCGGCGGGCAGGGACGCGAAAGCAGTCAGCAGCGATGAGTTGGCGCTCCAATGCGCCACCAGATGCACGATGGCGGCGAGGGCGCAGATATAGGATTTGGTGGCGGCGACGCTCAATTCCGGCCCGGCTCTCAGCGGAATGACGTGATCGGCTGCCGCGGCCAGCGGCGAATCCTCTTCATTGACCAGGGCCAGCACCAGCGCGCCGGATGCCTTGGCCGCCGCTGCCGCGGTCAAGAGGTCGGGGCTGCGGCCGGACTGGGAAATCACGAGGAACAGGCATTGGCTGAGATCCTGGCGCGCGCCATAGACCGAACTCACGGAGGGCGATGCCGAAGACGTCACCAGCCCCAGGCTGGTTTCGATCAGATAGCGCGCGAAGGTCGCGGCATGATCCGAGCTGCCCCGCGCCAATGTCAGCACCATGCGGGGCTTGAAATCGCGCAGCGCGGCCGCGACCTGGGCGACATGTCGGGTGTCCCGGTCGATCTGGGCTTGCACGCGCTGGGATGCTTCGCGAGCTTCCTGGAACATGCGGGTGGCGGTGGCGTCGGCCATGAGGTCATATATCGCCGGGGCCATAAGATTGCATCCTTTCCAGCGCTGCTGCTGGCATGAGCCGCGTTTTCCAGTAAAAAACGAAGGATATCAGGGACCTGACGCCTTGCGGCGGCCAAGTTGCTTCGCCGGAAACGGGGCCCCAGAATGGCGCTTCGGCAATCAGATCGTCACGGGCATGTCAGGGGTGCGGACAGTGGAGCAAAGCGGCGCGGCCCATAAGGACCCCGCATCCGGCCCAGACCTGGTTCTGTTGGCGCCATTCGATGGCTGGGCGGCGCCGTTGCGCGAAGTGCCCGATCCCGTCTTCGCGGACCGGATGATGGGCGACGGGCTGGCGATCGATCCTTTGGGGTCGGTGCTGACCGCGCCTTGCGATGGCGAAATCATTCTGCTGCATCCGGCGCTGCATGCGGTCACGTTGCGGGCCGGCAACGGCGCCGAGATCCTGATGCATATCGGGCTGGATACGGTGGCCTTGGGGGGCCAAGGGTTCACCGCCCATGTCGTCCAGGGACAGAAAGTCCAAGCGGGCGACAAGCTGATTTCCTTCGATCTGGATCGGCTGGCGCAAACCGCGCGCAGCCTGATCACGCCCATCGTCCTCACCAATGCCGAAGGCTTTGCCATCGCGCAGCGTGTCGAGAATGCGAAAGTCGCGCAGGGCCGGCCGCTGATGACGGTGCACCGCATCGCATCCGCGCAGATGGCTGCCATCGATGGTGGCCGCGAAATCCGCCGCGCGCTGGTGGTGCCGCTGGCTCATGGCCTTCATGCGCGGCCCGCCGCCAGACTGGCGGGCCTGGCGAAAAGCTTTGCCGCCGAGATCGCGATCCTGTC
>JAFECO010000484.1 GCA_018242085.1 Pseudomonadota bacterium | reverse complement strand
GGACCGGCCAGGATCGGGGTCAAACACGCGCCTCCGATCAACGCGGCGCTCTCGACCCAATTGACCCGGCGCGCCGATACCGAAAATGCTCGATACTCATTTTCCAACCCGGATGGGCCATCATCCGCCAGCCGTTCGGTCTGAAAATCGCTTTGCACAAGCAGGCCCGTGCGCAGCAGGCCCAGCACCGGAAGAACGAACGGAAGGGACTGCAGCATCCCGAATTCCAGAAGATAATCCGCGCCGCCGATCCGCTGATACTTCAGCCCGAAATTCCACACGCACAGCACCGCCACCATCCCCACCGTCCAGATCGCGCCCTTGATGGCGCGCGCGCCGGTGGGGCGGCCGGCATCGCCATACATCTGGCTCAAGGCGAGCACGAAAACACCGGCGGCGGTCGCAAGCAGGATGGTCACGATACCAAGGCCTTGCCCACCGGCCCGCAGCCCCGCAAGACAAAGCCAGATCAACACGCCGTTCAGACCCAGCGCCGGAAGATTGGCATTGCGCCAGGCATGGCTCGCCGCGACGCGCGGCACCGTGTGCAAGGCTTCAACCAGATATTGCCAGGGCCCGCGATAGACTTCCCGAAGATCGCCCATCACACATTCGCGTGCAGCCACGGGCAGCAGGCGTTCGACCGCCCGCTCCAGCAATTCAGGCGGCGCCGCTAATGCGGGCTCTTCCATGCAAGCCCCTTCCAGCTGCGGGCAAGCGTATCGTAGAGGCGTTTGGCGGCCCTCGCCGACTCCCTGAGCGCCTGCTCGCCGGATTTCTCCAGCCGGTAATAGCGGCGCGCCCGTCCGCCCCGCTCCTTGGCAGGCTCCGAAAGCCAGGACGCGACCAGTCCTTTGTCTTCCAGGCGGTCGAGCGTGGCATAGACCGCGCCCCGCGTGACGGCACGCGGCGCGCTGAGTTCGACCACTCGCGCATGAATGGTCACGCCATAAGCGTCCTTTCCCAGGGACAGGATGGCCCCAAGGACGACCTGCTCGAACTGGCCCAGGAGACTCGAATCCGGCATTCTGCATACAGTGTATGCGCGACCATGCGCCCGGGTCAAGGACAGCCCATTCTTGCCAAACCTCCGATTCAATGCCTACGGTGTATGCATTGAATCGGATGTCGCCATGCCGCAATCCGCAAAGCCTTCCGTTGATCGCGACGCCATCCTGCGTCCCCTGAAGATCATTGTTTGCGGCGTCCTGTTCGTGGCGCTGGTCTGGCACGGCCTCTGGATCGCCTGGCGCGTGCTCACGCTTCTCACCATCGCCTCGGCTTTCAGCGGCGCGTTGTTTTACGAACTGGCCTCACGCGACGCGCCCCGCCAATGGACCGTCATCGGCCTCGCCATAGTCTGGGGCTTGACCGGAATCTCTTGGATGATCCTGGATCGGGCCTATCCCCTGAACCCGCATTGGTCCGGCGCCCTCGTCGCCGCAGACGATCCCATGCCGCGGACACAATGCGGCGCGCCGCCGCCGGACGGGCTTTTGATGCTGTTCGGGCCCGACGCCGTGTTGGCGCGGGGCAACGGCCCTTTCACGCCGGTCCGGATCGGAACCTGCCCCGCTCTCACAATGAAGAGAACGCCGGAAGGATTGATGATCGATGCCTTCGGCTATGACTCGGACGGCAATGTGGTCTATCGCATCGCCGATAATCGCTTCGAAATACTGATC
>JAFECO010000483.1 GCA_018242085.1 Pseudomonadota bacterium | reverse complement strand
CGGATCACGTCCAGGGCGCGGCGGGAGTTGGAGCAATGCGGATTGTGGTAGATGGTAACCATGGCACCCCCAACCTATTGCAGTTGCGAAGGAAGCGCGAGACCTCACCTGTCCCCTTCCTTGCCAATAGGTCACCTTTGGGCGTATTGTCGCGCCCCAAGTGGAGATAAGTCCCCGTCACAGACGAAGCGCACCTGTAGAAGAAATCCTGCCCGCCTTCCGTGCGCGCCTGGACGAGACAGTCACTTCCTTCCCTGCGACCGACGAAATCTCTTCCCCGGCCCGGCATTCCGCCGTTCCGGAATTTACGCAGGAAGTACCGTTATGACGATCGGAACCGTTAAGTTTTTCAACACCTCCAAGGGCTTCGGCTTCATCGCTCCGGAAGGCGGCGGCAAGGATGTGTTCGTGCACGCCACGGCCGTTGAAGCCGCCGGCATGCGCACCCTGACCGAAGGCCAGAAGGTGTCGTTCGACATCGTCCCCGACGCGCGCGGCGCGAAGGCGGCGAACCTCAAGTCCGCCTAATCGAGCGGTCATTTGGGTAATGGGAAGGCCGGCGCGGCGACGCGTCGGCCTTCTTTTTTGTCGTCCGGCATCGCGTCCCGCTTCTTTTTGCCGTTGCAATGCCGAAGGTCTTAGACTGGGCCGCATGACCCGGTTTCCGCCGACCGCTTTCACGCTTCTGGCCGCGCTTGCGCTTTTGACGGCGCCCGCGTCCGCCAAGCCGCGCGCCATCGCGCATCTGAAACTGCTGGACGGAAAGCCGGCGGGAACCGTCAGCTTCGCCGCCGTCAATCGCGGCATCCTGGTGGAATTCGACCTGGCGGGCCTGCCGCCTGGCCCGCATGGCATTCACCTGCATGTGTCGGGCAATTGCGATCCCAAAACCGGGTTCACCAGCGCGGGCCCGATCCTGGGGCTGGGACCGGTGATCCGCAAACACGGGCTTCTGGCCGAAGGCGGTCCGTTGGCGGGCGATCTTCCCAATCAATATGCCGGCGCCGACGGGCATCTGCATGCCGCCACGCTGACCAACGGCTTCGGGTTGGGCAATGGCAAGAATTCCATCTTCGACCGCGACGGCGTCGCCATCATCATCGACCAGCGGGGCGATGATTACCGCAGCCAGCCCATGGGCGAATCCGGCGCGCGCATCGCCTGCGGCGTGATCATGCGCACCCAAGGCCCGCTGCCCCGTCCCCCGCAGACATTCGCGGCGAAACCAGCGGCGAAGGGAGGGCAATGATGGGATTGCAGCAGCCCATCGCCAAATTGCCGGCGCTGATCGATGCCGACGCGCTGCGCCATGCCTTGACGGCGCTGGCCAGGGAAAGTCCGGACACGGGCAGTTTGCGCAAGGACGGGCTTGGCCTGATCAAGGCGGCGTTCATCGCCGGCCGCGCCACCGTGCAGCGCGCGGTGCAGCAGGATGGCCTGCCCGGGCTGGAAGCGGCGCGCGCCCTGTCGGCGCTGCAGGACGCGTTGATCCAGGTGATCTACGACTTCGCGGTCAAGCATGTCTATTATGCGCAAAACCCCACCACGGCGGAACGCTTGTCCATCGTCGCCACCGGCGGCTATGGCCGCGGCGAGCTGGCGCCGGGCTCGGACATCGATCTTCTGTTCGTGCGCCCCTTCAAGCAGACCGCCTGGGGCGAAAGCGTCATCGAATTCATTCTCTATATGCTGTGGGA
>JAFECO010000482.1 GCA_018242085.1 Pseudomonadota bacterium | reverse complement strand
GGTGATGGTCGATCCGGAAAGCTCCTCGCGCGCGGCGCTGCCGTTCCGCGCCGCCTCGGTCACCCGAACAAGCTCGCGGGCGCAATCCCACAGATCGCGGGTCTCGGCATGGCGGACCACCGGCACCATCAGGCCGTTCGGGGTCTGGGTGGCGATGCCGACATGGATGGCGGCATAGCGCTTCAGGACCCCGGCACCTTCGTCATAATGGGCATTGATGCTGGGGAATTCGGGCAACAGCCGGACCATCGCCTGCATGAAGAATGGCAGGAGAGTCAGTTTGAGTTGGCCCTGCTTGCGGCCGGCATTGAGTTCGGCGCGCAGGCCTTCCAATTCGGTGAGATCGAATTCCTCGACATAGGCGAAGTGCGGAATCTGCCGCTTGGATTGCGCCATCCGGTCCGCGATCTTGCGGCGCATGCCCACCAGCTTGATTTCTTCGATGGCGTCGCGGGGCGCGGCACCGCGAGACGGCGTCCCGCCGCCGCTGCGCTGCCGCTCCAGGTCTTCCACCAGGATGCGTCCCCTGGGGCCGGTGCCCCGCACATCCTCCAGCCGGATGCCCCATTCGCGAGCCCGCCGCCGGGTGGCCGGTGAAGCGGCGGGGTCGGGATTGACGGGGGCGGCAGGCGGCGCAAGCGAGGTCTCGGCCGCGCGGGCATTCTGCGCCACATCCTGTTCTGCCTTGGCTTGTTCCGGCTCGGCCTGGCGCGCGTCGGCCGGCGCTTCGCCCGCCACATCCAGTTCCACCAGCACCGCGCCCACTGGCGCCATGCTGCCCACATCGCCATGGATCGCCGTCACCGTGCCTTCCACCGGCGAGGTCATGTCCACCGTGGCCTTGTCGGTCATCACGTCCAGCAGCGGGCCGTCTTCGGCGATGTGATCGCCCGGCTTCACATGCCAGGCGGTGATTTCCGCTTCGGCCACGCCTTCGCCGATATCGGGGAGACGGAACAGGTAGCGGCCCATCCTAATCCTCCATCGCCTGTTTCAGCGCCTTCGCCACCCGCGCCGGTCCTGGAAAATAATCCCATTCGAAGGCGTGCGGATAGGGCGTGTCCCAGCCGGTGACGCGGCGGATGGGGCTTTTGAGATGGAAGAAGCAGCGCTCCTGCACCAGCGCCGACAGTTCCGAGCCGAAACCGGCAAAGCGCGAGGCTTCGTGCACGATCACGCAGCGCCCGGTCTTGGTCACCGACGCCACGATGGCTTCGACATCCAGGGGGACGATGGAGCGCAGATCGATCAGTTCGGCATCGATGCCGGATTCCTCGATGGCCGCGTTTGCGACATGCACCATGGTGCCATAGGCCAGAACCGTGACGGCATGGCCTTCGCGCACCGTCGCCGCCTTGCCCAGCGGCACCACATAATGACCTTCCGGCACGTCGGAGAGCGGATGGCTGGCCCAGGTCTTCACCTGGCGGTCATGATGGCCGTCGAAGGGACCATTATAGATGCGCTTGGGCTCCAGGAAGATCACCGGATCGTTGCTTTCGATGGCCGCGATCAGAAGCCCCTTGGCATCATACGGATTGGACGGGATCACGGTGCAAAGCCCGGTGACGTGCGCGAACAGGGCTTCCGGGCTCTGGCTATGGGTCTGGCCGCCGAAAATGCCGCCGCCATAGGGCGCGCGCACGGTGATGGGCGCCCAGAATTCGCCGCCGGAGCGATAGCGCAGCCGCGCCGCTTCGGA
>JAFECO010000481.1 GCA_018242085.1 Pseudomonadota bacterium | reverse complement strand
CCGGACGGGTTGATTCGTACACGGACCACCGTGGCGGCGGCGCGAAGCCGGCCATGAAACCGGGCCGGCCGGGCCAGTTTGCTGCATTGCATGATGCCGTAACCGGCTGTTGCGCCGGCCCCGGCAAACATTACACTTCGGGCGATCGGTCCAACCCATCGGGGGGTGCGCATGTTGGCCAAGCGGTTCATGGATGTTTCGCGTTACGCGATCCTGCCAGTCCTGATGATTGCGCTGGTGGGCTTGTCGCTGACGATGCGGGGATCGCCCTTCGCAAAGGCTTTCCCCTATTACCATACCTTCGCGCTCTACTTCGCCATGATCGTGCTGGAGCGGGTCTATGTCTGGAAAACCCAGGTCTCGCAGCGGCACATGCTGTGGCGCGACCTGATCTCCACGGCGGTGGAGACTTTCACCGCGGGCGCGCTCATGGCGGCGATCGTGCTGCCGGTGCTGCGCTGGTTTCCCGACACTTTCCTGGGGCGCAAATTCATCTTCGGCCTGTCCGACCAGATCGGGCCTTTCTGGCTGCAGGTTCTGATCGTGCTTCTGCTCACCAGCTTCTTTTCCTATTGGGTGCATCGCTGGCAGCACACGTCCGACTTCTGGTGGAAACTGCACGGCTATCATCACGGCGTGACGTCGTTGCAGATTTCCAATGTGCTGGTGTCCAACCCGCTGGAATGGGCGATGCGCAATATCCTGGGCGGGCTGTTCCTGTCGCTGGTGGGCTTCAATCCCATCGCGGTGGTGATCGCGGGCGGGCTGAACATTTATGGCGACTTCTCCCATTGCGGCGCCGACCTGAAAGGCGGCTGGCTGAATTACGTCTTCAACACGCCCGAAGTGCATCGCTGGCACCATTCGACCGAATTCCCGGACGATCCCAAATTCCGCTATGGCTGCAATTACGGCGTGGGCGTGAGTTTCTGGGATCAGCTGTTCGGCACTTTCTATCTGCCCAAGGATGAAAAGGGCGCGGTGATTTCGCCCAAACAGCTGGGCCATCCCGAAGGTTATGCGGACGAGCCCAATTACCTGAAGATGATGATCGGGCTGCGCGCCTTCCCGGCGCTGGAGCGGTGGGTTGAGCGCAAGAAGGACAATTTGTCGTCCGTGCCGGCCGAATAGGGGACCGCGTTATGCTGAGCGGCGTGAGCACCTTCCTGCGCGAGAAATATCCCTATCTGCTGGGCTTCGCCCTGATCGAGGCGGGGATCTATTACTTCAACGGTCCCACGGGCAATTTCGCCACCGGCTTTCTGGGCCTGTTCGCCATCTGGATTTTCTACAGCCTGATGAGCCGGGGATAGGCTTGTCGGCTTCACCACGGGGGATGCCATGGACCGCAGACAAGTGATTGAGATCGCCACCGGCGCGATATCGCTGGCCGCGCTTCAAGCCGGCGGGACGCAAGCCGCCACCGTTGCGGCGGCGCGGGCAGCGGGCCGCACCCCCGAAGAGGTGGCGCAGGACGAGGATTACTGGACCGAGATCCGCAACGCCTTCACCATCGACCGCAATGTGATCAATTTCAACAATGGCTATGCCAGCCCCGCGCCCTTGCCGGTGCAGGAAGCGATGCGCCGCTATCTGACTTATTCCGACATGGGCCCGATCCAGACCATGGTCAATGTGCTCTATCCCCAGATCGAGCGGGTGCGGGAGAATCTGGCGCGCGTCGCGGGCTGCGATCCCGAAGA
>JAFECO010000480.1 GCA_018242085.1 Pseudomonadota bacterium | reverse complement strand
GCGCCATCTATCATGCCCGCGACATGGCAGTGGTGCGGGCGCGTACGGAAAATTGCCCGGTGATCCTGGCCAGCGCCACGCCATCCTTGGAAAGTTTCGTCAACGCCATAAGCGGGCGCTACAGCCATCTGAAGCTCATCAATCGCCATGGCGTGGCGGAGTTGCCGGATGTGCGCATCATCGATCTGCGCCGGGAGAAGGACGCAGACGAGAACGCCAAGTGGCTGTCGCCGTCCTTGCGCGATGCGATGACGCAAGCCTTGGCGGCGGGCGAACAGGCGATGCTGTTCCTCAACCGCCGGGGTTATGCGCCGCTGACATTGTGCGAAGCCTGCGGGCACAAGCTCACCTGCCCCAATTGTTCGGCCTGGCTGGTGGAGCATCGCTATCGCAAGCGGCTGGCCTGTCATCAATGCGGCTATGAAATCCCCGCGCCGACCGCATGCCCCGAATGCAAAGCCGAAGGCACCTTGATCGCCTGCGGCCCCGGCGTGGAACGGGTGGCCGAAGAGTTCGCGCACTTCTTCCCCAACGCGCGTTACGCCATCGCCTCGTCCGACACCTTGCACGGGCCCGCGGAAACCCAGGCCGCGATCCGCGCCTTCGCCAAGCGGGAGATCGATGTCCTGATCGGCACGCAAATCATCGCCAAGGGGCATCACTTTCCGCAACTGACATTGGTGGGCATCATTGACGCCGATCTGGGCGGCGCGGACGGTGATCTGCGCGCCCGCGAGCGGACGTTTCAATTGCTGCATCAGGTGTCCGGCCGCGCGGGGCGGGCGGAAAAGCCCGGCCTGGTGCTGTTGCAGACCCGCAATCCCACCGACGCGGTGATGCAGGCCTTGGCGAAAAGCGACCGCGACGGATTCTATGAGCAGGAGCGTATCTATCGCGAGCGCGCCGCCGCGCCGCCCTTCGGCCGCCTCGCCGCTATCGTGGTGTCGGGCTATGACGGGGAACAAGTGCGCGAGATCGCCCGCCAGCTGGGCAAAGCCGCGCCGCCCGCCAAGGACATCAAGGTGTGGGGGCCGACCCCCGCTTTTTATTCGCTATTGCGCGGCCAGACCCGGGAGCGGCTGCTGGTGCAGGCCGCCAAAGGCGTGGACATGCAGGGCTATCTGCGCGCCTGGCTCAGCAAAGTGAAAATCCCAGCGAGCGTCCGCGCGGCGGTGGATGTGGACCCGATCAGCTTTTTTTGACGATTGTCAGAGTCGACGTACCATGGCCCGCTCGGCGCGAGGGATTTTGCGGCGTGAGCAGGAGCGTCGCGCGGAGCGTGCGCATAGCACGGGAGCACGCGCGACGAACTCACGACGCAAAAGAACCGCGCCCCAGAAATTAAAGCGTCCGAACGTCCGTAAGGTGCCCGGTAACAGCAGCCGCAACCGCCATCGCGGGCGACACCAAATGCGTGCGGCCGCCGCGGCCCTGACGGCCTTCGAAATTGCGGTTGGACGTGGACGCGCAACGCTCGCCCGGCTGCAGCTTGTCGGCGTTCATGGCCAGGCACATGGAGCAGCCCGGATCGCGCCATTCAAAGCCTGCGTCCAGGAACACTTTGTCCAGGCCTTCTTCCTCGGCCTGTTCCTTCACCAGGCCGGAGCCCGGCACGATGATGGCGTTGACGCCGGGCGCAACCTTGCGGCCCTTGGCCACGTCGGCGGCGGCGCGCAAATCCTCGATCCGGCCATTGGTGCAGGA
>JAFECO010000047.1 GCA_018242085.1 Pseudomonadota bacterium | reverse complement strand
CGGGAAGCCGACAGCATCGTCTATCAGCGCACCATTTCGCCGGAGGAGGCGCCTGACAAAGCCACCTATGTCGAAATCGGCTTCGAAAAGGGCGATGCGGTTTCCATCGATGGCGAGAAGCTTTCGCCTGCGACCGTGCTGACCCGGTTGAACGCCCTGGGCAAGGCCAACGGCATCGGCCGCCTCGATCTGGTGGAGAATCGCTTCGTGGGCATGAAGTCGCGCGGCGTCTATGAGACGCCGGGCGGCACCATTCTGATCGCCGCCCATCGCGGCATCGAAAGCATCACGCTCGATCGCGGCGCCGCGCATTTGAAGGACGATATCATGCCGCGCTATGCGGCCTTGATCTATAACGGCTTCTGGTTCTCGCCCGAACGCGAAATGCTCCAGGCTTTGATCGACAAGAGCCAGGAATTCGTCACCGGCACCGTGCGGCTGAAGCTCTACAAGGGCAATGTCGCGGTGGTGGGCCGTTCCTCGCCCTATTCGCTCTACAATGAGAGCCTGGTGACCTTCGAGGACGACCGGGGCGCTTATGACCAGAAGGATGCCCAGGGCTTCATCAAGCTGAATGCCTTGCGGCTCCGGACTTTGGCCATGCGCAAGCGCCAGGCCGGGAAGTGACCGCCAACAAGGCGCAGATCGCGTATTGGAACGGCCCGACCGGCGAGGAATGGGCGACATATAACAGCCAGACCGAGCGCAGCCTGACGCAAGCCGCGGCGGCGGCGTTGAGACTGGCAGCGGCCCGGCCCGGTGAGCGGGTGCTGGACATCGGATGCGGTGCCGGTGCCACCAGCCAATTGCTGGCGGAAAAGGCGGGGCCTGGCGGTCATGTGACGGGCATGGACGTATCGCGCCCGCTGCTGGACCTGGCCCGGTCGCGCAGGCAGGCTCGCAATCTCGAATTCATCGAGGCCGACGCCGCGCTTTATCCCTTCCAAGCGGAATATGATCTGATCTTCTCGCTATTCGGCGTGATGTTCTTCGTCGACCCGGCTGCTGCCTTCGCCAATATCCGCAAGGCTGCCGCGCCTGGCGGGCGCCTGGCCTTTGTCTGCTGGCGCCCGGTCGAGGAGAATGAATGGGCCTCGCTGTCCTATGCGGCCGCGAGCCCCGTTCTGCCCGCGCAAAAGCCGGTCCATCCGCATGCGCCGGGGCCTTTCGCTTTTGCCGATGCCGGCCGCTTGCGGGACATTTTGAGCGCAGCGGGATTTTCCGACATCGAAATCGAAAAATTCGACGGAATGATGGACCTGGGCGATACGCCGCGACTGGCCAGCTTTCAGGTCACGCAATTGATGGGTCCGGTTGCGCGGGCGCTTCGCAATGCCGACGACGCCACGCGCGTCAAAGTGCAGGACACGGTCGGCGAAGCGCTGGCGAAATTCCAGACCGGAACGGAGGCGATCCGGCTGGGCATGGCTTGCTGGCTGGTCCGGGCCAAGGCTTAAGCGCGATCCGCGACGTCAGAAGCGCCGGGAGAAGCCCACATACAATTCCAGGTCCGGTGTGGGGCGGTTCAGACCCACCGCGAGGCCCGCATCGAATTGATCGTTGGGATCGGACAGCCAGGCCAGCCTCGGTCCAATGCCATATTGGCTCTGCGTTCCTTGGGGATCGAGATTCTGGCTGGTCCAGACTTCCACGGCCAGATTGAGGCCGCTTCCGATGTCGCGGCACAGGCCGATCACATCCAAAAGCGCACCGTGATAGCCGGCACCGCTGCCATTCAGCAGGAGATCGACTTCCGGCGTCGATACCAGCGCCCAATTGCCACCGAAAGTCCATGTCATGGGCACCATCAGGCCGCCTTCGACTTCGCCATTGCCCAGATTGCGGCCGGCCGTGGGAAGCTTGATGAAAGGGTCGAGAAGCCAAACGAAGTCGCCGCTCTCGCCGCTATTGGGATTCCATTTGGCGCGCAGGAAAAGGTCGCCGACACCGCTCGCGGTCCGGCTGCCCGAACCGTCATGCACGCGCACGCTCTGATAAAGCGCCATGGAGGCTTCGATATCGGCGCTGTCGCTGAGGCCGTATTTGATGGTCGGATTTGCGGCCTGGGTGACGTCTATGGTGACGCCGGCCCGATGCTGGAACGTCGCGTCCCACAAACTCAACTCGGCTTGCCAATGACCGGGATCGACGGTGCAGGCAACGGCGCCCCGGCCGGGCCGGTCGGAGCAGATCGGCTTGAGATCTTCCGCATGCGCCGGGAAGGCGCAGAAAAAGACAAATCCGGCGAGGGCCGGCCCCATGGCATTTCGGATTGGCATCGGAAATTCCGCTTTGGTCCGGATCCGAGACTGCCCTGGGCATGTTTCGACGCTGTTTCCCCCATATGTCGGGGTGTTTCATCATTTGAACCGCCGCCTACATCGGTAAGTTCTTGTTTACGGGAAAGCCTTGCTTTGCCTGGCCCGGCTTCTCATCGCCCGGCATGCGCACGCATCCAGCCGGCCAGCCTGGACTTTCGCCATTCGCCATCGTGCCCGATAAGAACGGCCTGGAAGCCCGTCAGATGTCCACGGAAGCGGAGAGCGCGTTGTCCTGGATGAATTCGCGGCGCGGCTCGACCACATCGCCCATCAGCTTGGAGAAGAGCTCGCCGGCTTCGTCTGCATGCTGGACCTTGACCACCAGCAAGGATCGGGCGTTTTCATCCAGTGTGGTTTCCCACAGCTGCTCCGGATTCATTTCACCCAGGCCCTTGTAGCGCTGCAGGGCAAGGCCCTTGCGGCCCCATTCGAACACCGCGTCCATCAGCGCGGTGGGGGAATGGATTTCACGGACTTCATCCTTGCGCCGCAGGATCGCCGATTTCAGATAGGTCTGCTGCAGCTCCGTCGCCATCCGGTCCAGCTTGCGGGCATCGGCGCTGGCGATCAGTGCGCCATCGATGGCCACCGCCTCGCGCACGCCGCGCACGTCACGCCAGAATTTCAGGCCGCCATCGGTAGTGGGCTCGCCATGCCAGCCCCGTTCGAACTCCTCGCTGAGCGCGTCCAGCCGCTGGGCGATGTAGCGGGCCGCTTGCGAAGCGCGCGCGGCGTCGGACAGGATTTCCGGGTTCAAGGCGCCCGCGATCGCGGCCTGTTCCAGCACGAAACGGGGATAGTGACGCGGGAACCCTTCCAAGGCGGTGACGGCACTGCGGGCGCTGTTCACCAATGCCGTGAAGTCGGCGCCGGTTACGGTTTCGCCCGTGTGTAGGGTCAGCGCGGCGCCCCCGGCGCCTTCCTCGATCAGATAATTCTGAAGCTCCGGTTCGTCCTTGAGATAACGCTCGGACTTGCCGCGCGCGGCTTTATAGAGCGGGGGCTGGGCGATGAAGACATGTCCCCGGTCGATCAGTTCCGGCATCTGGCGATAGAAGAAGGTGAGCAGAAGCGTGCGGATATGGGCGCCGTCGACATCGGCGTCGGTCATGATGATGATCTTGTGATAGCGCAGCTTGTCGGGATTGAACTCCTCCCGCCCGATGCCGGTGCCCAGCGCCGTGATCAAGGAAACGATGCTGTCGGAGGACAGCATCTTGTCGAAGCGGGCGCGCTCGATATTGAGGATCTTGCCGCGCAAAGGCAGTACCGCCTGGTTGGCGCGATTGCGGGCCTGTTTGGCGCTGCCGCCCGCGCTATCGCCCTCGACGATGAAGATTTCGCACTTGCTGGGATCGCGCTCCTGGCAATCGGCCAGCTTACCGGGGAGGGATGCACCGTCCAGAACGCCCTTGCGGCGGGTGAGTTCGCGGGCCTTGCGAGCGGCTTCGCGGGCGGCCGCGGCTTCCACCACTTTGCCCACCACGGCCTTGGCTTCGGCCGGATGCTGCTCGAACCAGGCGCCCAGCTGGTCGATCAGGGCGCCTTCCACCACCGGGCGCACTTCGCTGGAGACCAGCTTGTCCTTGGTCTGGGACGAGAATTTCGGATCCGGCACCTTGACCGACAACACGCAAGTCAGCCCTTCGCGGCAGTCATCGCCGGTAAGCGCCACCTTGTCCTTTTTCGCGCTTCCCATGTCATCGGCATATTTGGTGACCACGCGGGTGAGCCCGGCCCGGAAGCCTGCCAGATGGGTGCCGCCGTCGCGCTGGGGAATGTTGTTGGTGAAGGCCAGCGTGCTTTCGTGATAGCTGTCGTTCCAGGTCAGCGCGATCTCCACCGTCATGCCGTCACGCTCCGAAGCGATCATCACGGGCGCGGGGATCAACGGATTTTTGGCGCGGTCCAGATACTGCACAAAAGCCTTGAGACCGCCCTCGTAATGCAAGGTGGTTTCCTTGGCTTCGACGCCGCGTTTGTCGGCCAGGACGATGGTGACGCCGGAATTGAGGAAGGCCAGCTCCCGCAACCGGTGTTCCAGGGTCGCGTAATCGAACTCCGTCTTGGTGAACGTGGCGGGCGAGGGCAGGAAGGTCACTTCCGTGCCCTTGCGGGTTATGCCGTTCTCGACCGGCGCGTCGCCCACGATCTTCAATGGCGCAACGGCGTCGCCGTTGCGGAACTGCATGTAATGCTCCTTGCCCTCGCGCCAGATGCGCAAGTCGAGGATGTCGGACAGGGCGTTGACCACCGACACGCCCACGCCATGGAGGCCGCCGGAGACCTTGTAGGCGTTCTGTTCAAACTTACCGCCAGCATGAAGCTGGGTCATGATGACCTCGGCGGCGCTGACGCCTTCTTCCTCATGGATGCCCGTGGGGATGCCGCGGCCATTGTCGCGCACGGTGCAAGAACCGTCAGGATTGAGCTGGACATCGATGCGGTTGGCGTGACCCGCCAGGGCCTCGTCCACGGCATTGTCCACCACCTCATAGACCATGTGGTGCAGGCCCGAACCGTCATCGGTGTCGCCGATATACATGCCGGGGCGCTTGCGCACCGCGTCCAGGCCCTTCAGCACCTTGATGCTGCTGGCGCCATATTCGTTGGTCACTTGATGTGCGGGTTCGGACATTTACTTCACCATGATCGCAATACAGGAGCCGCTTGTTCCAAGCTCGGCACCCTTGTTGATGGGACGGCGCGCTTGCGCATCCGCCACCAGTTCCGTCAATTTTGCTGCACGTGCAGCATACCCCATCGTGGCTGCCCAGGTCATGCGCCAGCCTCGCGGAAAGTTCCATCGCGCACTTCAAAGATCTGGGCGCGCGCGCCGTCGAACAAGGAAAGATCAGTGCCGGTCATCCAGGCCTGCGCGGACAGATCGGCGATTTCCTCGAACAAGGCGGCACGGCGTACCGCGTCCAGGTGGGCGGCGATCTCATCCAGCAGCAGCAGGGGCGCCATGCCGTCGCGCATAAGGGTCAACTCCCGCGCGAACGCCAGCATGATGGAAATCAGCAGCGCTTTCTGCTCGCCGGTGGAGCAATCGCGCGCTTCCGTGCGCTTTTGCGTGTGCCGGGTTGCCAGATCGGTGAGATGCGGCCCCGCAAGGGTGCGGCCGCTTTCCGCGTCGCGCAGGCGCGATCGGGCCAGCGCGTCGCGCAACGCGTCGGATGCCTCGAATATTTCGCCCGCCAAGGTCAGCGAAGCGGCCGGGAAGGCGCCAGCGCGTTCCGCCAATGCCCGGTTCAGGCGCGAGACTGCCGCGGTGCGTGCGGTGGCGATCATCAACCCGGCCTCGGCCATTTCATTTTCCAGCCCGTCCAGCCAGGCCGGATCGCGAGGGCCATATTTGAGCAGCCGCGCCCGCTCCCGCATCGCGGTTTCATAGCGGGCGGCGGCACGGGCATGGCCGGGATCGAATCCCAGCACCAGCCGGTCGAGAAACCGCCTGCGGCCCGACGCGCTTTCGATGAAGAGCCGGTCCATGGCCGGGGTCAGCCAGACCATCTGCACCACCTCGCCCAGCTCGGCGGAATTCTTGGCGTCCACGCCGTTGAGGCGGACTTGCCGCGCATTCGATTGTTCGGTCAGTCCGGTGCCGATCTCATAGTCCGTCTCGCCCCGGCGCACGGTCGCCGCAACCGCCCAGAGTGCCTCGCCGGACGAGGCCGGGCCTTTGCGGATATGCTCGGCCAGCTTGGCGCCTCGAAGGCCGCGCCCCGGCGACAGAAGCGAAATGGCGTCCAGGATATTGGTCTTGCCGGCGCCATTGGGGCCCGCCAGCACCACCGCCGCGCCGGCGGTCGCAAGCTCTCCCGCCGCATAGGAGCGGAAATTGGCGAGGCTGAGGCGCGTCACCGCAAGCTTCGCCGGAATGGCGCGAACCCCGCCCGAAGGGCGCATGTCCTGCGCGGCCGTCAATGCGTCAGACCCGAAGCGGCATGAGGACGTAAAGGGTGCGCGCGTCCTCCGCGTCTTCGATGATGGCGGGCGAGCCCGCGTCCGACAGCAGGAAGCGCACTTCCTTGCCTTCGATCTGGCCGGTGATGTCCAGGAGGTAGCGGGCATTGAACCCGATCTCCAAGGCGGCGGCGCTATAGGTGGCGCCCACATCTTCGGTGGCGGTGCCTGATTCCGGATTGACCACCGACAAGGTGACCTTGTCCTTGGCGATGTTGAGCTTCACCGCGCGGGTCTTGTCGGCCGAGATGGTCGAGACACGGTCCACCGACTGGGAGAATTCCTTGGCTTCCAGGGCCAGCGCCTTGTCGTTGCCGGCCGGAATGACCCGTTCATAGGGCGGGAAATTGCCGTCGATCAGCTTGGACGTGAGTTCCACGCCATTGAAGCCGAACTGGACCTTGGTGTCGGACAGCGAAATCTCGATCGCGCCATCGGCGTCATCCAAAAGCTTGCGCAGCTCGCCAACGGTCTTGCGCGGGATGATGACACCGGGGATCTGGGCCGCGCCATCGGGCAATTCCAGTTCGTAGCGGGCAAGGCGGTGGCCGTCCGTGGCCACGGCCCGCATCACTGGCGGGGTCGCATCCTTGGCGGCATGGAGATAGATGCCGTTGAGATAATAGCGCGTCTCTTCGGTGGAGATCGCAAAGCGGGTCTTGTCGATGATGCGCTTGAGATCGTCGGCGGCCAGGCGGAAACGGTGGGGCAGGGTGCCCGCCGCCATCTGGGGGAAGTCTTCCTTCGGCAGACACGACAGTTCAAAGCGCGAGGAACCGGCGGATACGGCCAGGCGGCCGCCTTCGCTGGTGAGAAGCTCGACCTGGACCTGGGCGCCGTCCGGAAGCTTGCGCACGATGTCGTACAGCATATGGGCCGGCGCGGTGGCCGCGCCGTTGCGCAGGATATCGGCGGGAATGGATTCCACGATTTCGATATCCAGGTCGGTGGCGGTGAGCTTGAGGGTGCTCTTGCCGGCTTCGATCATCACATTGGACAGGATCGGGATGGTGTTGCGCCGTTCCACCACGCTCTGGACATGGGAAAGCGCCTTCAGGAATGCGCCGCGTTCAACATTGATCTTCATCGGTCTGATTTGCGCTTCCTCGGGAAGCGTCCCATCGCTGACAAAAGCCCGTTTCCGGACGGCACTTTCGAAAGATCGAGAAGTGCCCGGAAAACCCCAATTTTCTTGTGTTTTGGAGCGGATGCCGGTCGCCTGAAGGCGGCCCCAAGACTCAAGTGGAGGACCATACCAAAAGGGGTGGAAAAGGGCAAAAAAAACGCCGGCAAAACCGGCGTTTTTTCGCTCCAAAATAGGGCCTTTTTCCTGGGTTTTCGGGGCCTAGAGCTCGCCCTTGCGCTGGAGCATCTGGCTGAGGAAATCCACCTCCTGGCGGAACAGCGGATCCTCGTCGATCAGGGCTTCGATGCGGCGGCAGGCATGCAGCACCGTGGTGTGGTCGCGGCCTCCGAAACGGCGGCCGATTTCGGGCAAGGAGCGGGTGGTGAGCTTGCGCGACAGGTACATCGCCACCTGGCGGGGGCGCGCGACCCGGCGGGCCCGCTGGGGCGAATGGAAGTCCTTGACGTCAAGCTTGTAGAATTCGGCGGTCTTGCGCTGGATATCCTCGATCGAGGTCTTGACCCCCGGACCCGCGCGCAGGCCCACCGCTTCTTCCGCGGTTTCCAACGTGACCGGCTTCTTGGTGAGGTCCGCATAGGTGGCGAGCTTGGTGAAGACGCCGATCATCTCGCGTGGAGATGCGTCTTCCAGATCGGCGATCCGTTCCAGCACCGTTTCCGGCAGCACCACTTCCGGCTTATGGCGGGTGAATTCCGCCGCCCGGGCCTTGAGGATGGACAGCCTGGTATCGCGGTCGGGCTTGTCGAGGGCAATGCAAAGCCCGCCCGCGAGCCGCGACTTGACGTCTGCGCCCAGCCCTTCGAGGGCCTGGGGTGCGCGGTCGGCGGCGATCACCACCCGGCGGCGCAGATCCGCAAAGGCGTTCACGGTGTAGAGAAATTCCGACGCCGTGGCGGTCGAGCGGCAGATATGCTGCAGGTCGTCGATGATCAGCACTTCGGCGGTGCGCAGCTCTTCCTTGAAGGCCAGCGTGTCCTTGCGATAGAGCGCGCCCAGGAAATGGCGCATGAAATCCTCTGCCCGAAGGAACAAAGTGCGCCGTCCGCGCTTGCGGAATTCCAGCGCCGCCGCGTTCAGAAGATGCGTCTTGCCGAAGCCGAAGCCGCCATGGATGAACAGCAGCGGGATGTCCGATTGCTGGCCTTCGGCGAAGGCGCGGGCGGCGCCATGGCCGAATTCATTGGCCCGGCCGGGAATGAAGCTGTCGAAGGTCTGCTGGGGATGCAGCATCCGGGTCCAAAGACCCTTGGCGTTGTCTTCGGCGATCTCCGCGCCCCGCGCGGGGGCCGGCAGGTAGCTGATGCTGGCCGAGGACGGGACTTCGCGCATCACCCCGCCGCCGATCACCGG
>JAFECO010000479.1 GCA_018242085.1 Pseudomonadota bacterium | reverse complement strand
GCCCAGGCCCAGAGCGGCGGCGACATCATGGTGCCCAAATTCGAAGTCGATCCTTATTGGCCCAAGCCCCTGCCCAATCACTGGCTGATGGGCAACACCATCGGCCTGGACGTGGACAAGAACGACAATGTCTGGATCATCCACCGGCCCCAGACCTTGGAATTCATGGAGACCTACCGCACGCGGGGCGAATCCGATTGCTGCACGGCGGCGCCGGATGTGCTCGCCTTCAATCCTGCGGGCGATGTGATCAAGCATTGGGGCAGGGCCGCGGGCCATGACTGGCCCACTTCCAATCACGGCATCACCATCGACAAGGACGGCAATGTCTGGCTGGGCGGCAATGGCCCCGATCAGCCAGGTCCCGCCGCCGGCACCATGGCCCAGTTCCAGGCGGACGCGAAGCGCCCACCCGGCGCGGGCGAAGGCGGCGAAGGCGGCCGCTATCACGACAGCTTCATTTTGAAGATGAGCCCGGACGGCAAATATCTGGGCCAGATCGGCAAGGCCAATGCCAGCAAGGGCAGCCTGGACACCGAGAATGTGAAAGGCGTGGCCCTGGTCCGCTTCCTGCCCGGCACCAACGAATTGGTGGCGGCGGACGGCTATGGCAATCACCGCATCTCGGTGTGGGACGCCACCACCATGAAGTTCAAGCGCATGTGGGGCGCCTATGGCAAAAAGCCCAGCGACGCGAACATCCCGCCTTACAATCCCAAATCGCCGCAATTCGGCAATCCGGTCCATTGCGCCGAACCGACCAAGGACAACCTGCTCTATGTCTGCGACCGCATGAACAACCGGGTGCAGATCTTCAAATTCGACGGCACCTTTGTGCGCGAATTCGTGATCGAGCCGAAATCCAAGGGCGACGGCACGCCCTGGGGCATCGCCTTCTCCCAGGATCCGCAGCAGAAATTCATGTTCATCATCGACGGGACCAACGAGAAGATCCACGTCTATGACCGCCAGTCCGAAAAGGAATTATACGCGTTCGGCGGCGGCGGCCGCACGGCGGGTCAGTTCTATGCGGTCCACAACATCATCGCGGACTCCAAGGGCAACCTCTACACCACCGAGACCTATCGCGGTCAGCGGGTGCAGAAGTTCGTCTATAAGGGCATGGTGCCGCTTTCCCAGCTGGTCAAGGAAGGCAAGGTCGGCAACAGCCTGATCAACCCGTAAATTCCCTTCGCAAAGCGAAAGAGAGGCGCGGGGGCAATTCCCCGCGCCTCTTTTTTTGGGCTCTATTTGTCGCGGTTCCGGACGGAAAACCGCTGCACACTTTTCCTGGAACCGCTCTAACCCCGCGCCCGTTTCGCGTGCGCCTTCTCGCCCTTGGCTTTCAGGCTTTTCTTCAATGCCGCCATCAGGTCGATGACATTGTCTTCTTCCACCGGCTCGGCGGTGACGAGCTTCTCGCCTTTCTGCTTCCGGCGGATCAGGTCGCGCAGGGCATTCTCATAGCGGTCCTCGAATTTTTCCGGCTCGAAATCGCCTTCCCGCTGCTCGATGATCTTGCGGGCGATCTCGATCATCTCTTTGTCGGGCCGCGATGCGGGAATGTCGGCAAAAGCCTCCTTGGCCGGGATCACTTCATCGCCCATCCGCAACGTATAGACGATGATGCCCTTGCCTTGCGGCTCCAGCGCCACCAGCCTTTCGCGGGTGTGCATCACCACCCGGCCCAGCGCGATGCGCCCGGC
>JAFECO010000478.1 GCA_018242085.1 Pseudomonadota bacterium | reverse complement strand
TCTGCTCAATCTTCTGATCTTTTTGGTGATCGTAGGGTTGATCGTCTATTTCACCATGGACCAGCCGCACTGGGCCTTCTGGGCGATCACCATCCTTAGCTTCGTGTTCGGCATCACCCTCATTATTCCCATCGGCGGCGCCGACATGCCGGTGGTGGTGTCGATGCTCAATTCCTATTCCGGCTGGGCGGCGGCGGGCATCGGCTTCACCTTGGAGAACACGGCCCTGATCATCACCGGCGCGCTGGTGGGTTCGTCGGGCGCCATTCTGTCCTACATCATGTGCAAGGGCATGAACCGCAGCTTCATCTCGGTGATCGCGGGCGGCTTTGGCGGCGAAACCGCGGCCGCGGGCGGCGCCAAGGAAACGCGCCCGGTCAAGCAGGGCTCGGCCGACGATGCCGCCTTCATCATGAAGAACGCGTCCAGCGTGATCATCGTGCCCGGCTATGGCATGGCGGTGGCCCAGGCCCAGCATGCGGTGCGCGAAATGGCCGACAAGCTGAAAGCCGAAGGAGTGAAAGTCTCTTACGCCATTCATCCGGTGGCGGGCCGCATGCCCGGCCATATGAATGTGCTCTTGGCCGAAGCCAATGTGCCGTATGACGAAGTGTTCGAGCTGGAAGACATCAACTCCCAATTCGCCCAGGCCGATGTCGCCTATGTGATCGGCGCCAATGACGTCACCAATCCCTCCGCCAAGACCGATCCCAAATCGCCCATTTTCGGCATGCCGATCCTGGACGTGGAAAAAGCCAAGACCGTGCTTTTCATCAAGCGCGGCATGGGTTCGGGTTATGCCGGCGTGGAGAACGAACTCTTCTTCCGCGACAACACCATGATGTTGTTCGCCGATGCCAAGAAGATGACGGAAGAAATCGTCAAGGCTCTTGGGTGAGCCACGACCGCAAAGCGGGCGAAATGGTCCAGTGGACCATTTCGAGTGGCGCCTCTCTCGCATACGCTCGAAGAGGGACAAGCTTTTCTAGGCTCGCGTCGCTCGCCAAGAAAAGCTAAGTCAACGCCGCGAGCAGTCCGTAGCGACAGCGTACGGACGAGCGGCCGGGAGATTCAAGATCAAATGACGGTTCGACCTGTGCGTTTGCCGGAAGACGAGCCGGCGATCCTCTCTTTCATCTGGGGCCTGCAGAAGTTCGAGAATGCATTCGAGCCCAACCGGCGGCTCGATCCCGGTTTCGCGGACGAACATTGGGCCGATGTGCGCCGCCAGGTTGCGCAGCGCGGCGCGATGTTCATCGCCGAGAATGAGAACGGGCCGGTGGGCTGGGCGTTCATCGTGGAAGAGGCCGGCGATCTGTTCGTCAAGGAAAGCGAGCGGCGCTATGGCTTCATCGCCGAACTCTTCGTCGAGGCTTCGGCGCGCGGGCAGGGACATGGCCGCGCTCTGATCGCCGCCTGCGAAGACTGGTCGCGGGGGCGGGGGATGACCGTTCTGATTATCGGCGTCTTGAGTGGAAACGGCAAAGCCGCCGCGGTGTATCAACGTGACGGCTTTGCTCCGTACAATCTGTTTATGCGGAAGTATCTTTAGGCGGGCGCATCCTCATGCTTCGTCCCTCGACAGGCTCGGGATGAGGGCTCAGCATGGGGATATCGCTTAGCCCTCGCCCTTCGACAGGCTCAGGGTGAGGGCTAACTCGAAAGCCAAACGTCACGCCGCCGACCGCTTCGGCATTCCCAGGATTGCCAA
>JAFECO010000477.1 GCA_018242085.1 Pseudomonadota bacterium | reverse complement strand
CAATATGTGGCCGCAATGGGCCGCCCGGCGCGCCCGGAGCGAAGGACCGGCCGTCCGGCTTCGATCACGCCCCCGCCCGCCATCGCTCAGGAGTCCCGCCGCGTGATTTTCCCGATCACCAGTTCGTCCACTTCCAGCGTGCCGATGCGGGCATGCCGAATCGCGGCCTTGCGGATGGCCAGGGAACGAATGGCCAGCGCGCCGATCGCCATCGCGCCCACCGCCACGGCTCCCATTGCCAGCGCCCCCAGCGCCACCGCTCCGGCCGCGCGTGCCGGGGATGCCCGTCCTCGTTGCATGGACATTCGAGGCTCCATGGATGCGAAATTCCGTTACGGAAAGTTCCCGGCACTGCGCCAAAACGTACAAAAATAAAGCGTTTTTGGTGAATCGCGAACACGCCGCGCGTTTGTGCTGATACTTCATCAGCTTGGCCCGGATCGTTCCTTTCGTTGACCCAGATTAACGATGTTGTGAGGAAAATTGCGCTATAAAATCGCAAGTAAACGGTCTAAACATTTAGCGCCGGATTTCGGATTTGGGGACATGCATGCGTAAGACATTCCTGGCGGCTTTTGCCGTTGCAGCCATTGCCAGCCTGACGCCCGCCCATGCGGTGACCGCGGTGCCGGACGGCAATTTCGACGCCCCCGCGGGCGCCAATCCCTATACCACCTACAACAACACCAATATGGGCCCCTGGCATGTGAATGGCAGCGTGGACCTGATCGGCAATTACTGGCAGGGCCCGCCCACGGGCGGCGGCAGCGTCGACCTGGCCGGCAATTATCCGGGCAGCATCTTCCAGATCTTCGCGGTGGGCGCGGGCAACTACAAAGTCAGCTTCTACATGGCGGGCAATCCGGACGGCGGCGATCCGATCAAGACGCTTCGCGCCTTTGTGACCAATTCGGCGTTCGACCTCAGCCAGTTCGACTTCTCGTTCGACACCACCGGCCACACCAAGAACGCCATGGGTTGGACCTTGGAGCAGTTCAGCTTCAACAACCCCACCAGCGGCAATGTCCAGCTGCAATTCGTGGGCACCAACGACAACACGCCCTTCGGCGCGGCGATCGGCGGGATCAACATCTCGGCGGTGCCGGAACCGGCCACCTGGGCGATGCTGCTGCTGGGCTTTGGCGGCATCGGCATGATGATGCGCCGCAGGAACGCACTTACCCTCGCCGTCTGAGGAGCGTCTCTTTCGATCAAAGGCGCGTCTCGCGAGAGGCGCGCCTTTTTCTTTGCCCGCGCGCACATCTCCGGCCGCTCGCCCAGGCTCGCGGCGTTCATGGCTCAAAACGATGCGATGCATCGTTTTGACGCCTTCGGCGTCGCCATTCACCCTTCGACAGGCTCAGGATGAGGAACTCCCTAAGTCCTCATGGTGAGCCTCCTCATCCCGAGCGCGCCGAGGGACGAACCATGAGGGCCGCGCAGTCCTCCGCCCGCTCGCGAAGCGGGCAGGGCGTCACCATTCACCCCTGGTCTTGTTGCACCATGCGGCGGAACTGTTGCGGATTGTCGATCATGGTGAAGGGCTCCTTGGTGCCGCCGGTGCCGATCACGGTGATGGCGCCGTAATTGAGCAGGCGCCCGAAAATATCCTGATCGACCTGCACGGATTCCACCCGCGCGATGTTGATCTCGATGGTGCGCCGCGCCAGAAGGCCGGTCTTGACGATCACGCGGTGATTGGTGACGGCGAA
>JAFECO010000476.1 GCA_018242085.1 Pseudomonadota bacterium | reverse complement strand
GAGCTTTTGCCCAAATATGCAAGCCGCGCGCCCGAAGCCGCGTTCGAGACCATATTGCACGCCGCCTATCCCGGCCTGGTGATGGACGAGGATTCGCCCGCCATCGCGCTGGCCCGCGAAGTCACCGGCGCCAACCGGGTGGAAGCGGTGGCTTATGGCACCGAAGCCGGGCATTTCCAGCGCAGCGGCATCCCCGCCGTGATCTGCGGCCCCGGCTCCATCGACCAGGCCCACAAGCCGGACGAATATTGCGAACTCAGCGAATACACCGCCTGCGAAGCCTTCCTGCGCAAAGTGATCGCGAAAGCGGGCGCATGATTTCCCCTTGTCATGGCCCGCCACCCCGGTCCGCGCGAGGCGCGGCCGGAGTATAAACTCCGTGCGGGCCATCCAGGTGATCAGAAACGCTTCTCCCAGCCGCGCAGACGCGCGGCTGATGGATGGCCCGGATAAACCGGGCCATGACATTGTGAGCTGGATTACCCCCCACTGTCATCCCCGGCGAATGGGGGTCAGGTCAGCGCTTCGGGCCCGATCTCGTGCGTAGTCCCGCAAAACTCGCACCGCGCGCGGATAATGCCGTCATCGTCGGCGAGGCCCGCGCGTTCTTCCGCGTTATAGCCGCGCAGAATCTGCGTGATGCGCGCCGTGTCGCAATCGCAGCGGAAGGCCAAGGGCTCGGCCGGCTGCACCCGCACTTCGTCTTCATGGAACAGCCGCCACAGCACCGTTTCCGGGGCCAGATTCGTGTCCACCAGTTCCAGGTCCTCCACCGTGCGGGCCAAGATCGACAACCGGTTCCAATCGTCTTCGCTGCGGCCGGGCGCCTTGCTGGCTTCCGGCGTCATCTGCAGCATCAGGCCGGCGGCCTGCCAGCGGGGATGTTTTTCGCCCGCCACGAACAGAGGCGCCGCCGCCAGCCGGATCACGGTGGGCAATTGCTCGGACTGTTCGAAATAGGTTTCCGCCGACGCCGCCAACCCGTCGGGCGACAAGGACACGATGCCCTGATAGGTCTGCCCGCCCCGTTTGGGTTCGATGGTGATGGCGAGCGCGCCTTCGCCCGCCAGCATGGCGAACCCCGCGCCGTCCAGGCCTGCGAAACGCTCCGCATCCAGCCGCGCATAGCCGCGCACGCCGCGAGGCAGCTCAGACTGCGCGCCATCGTCTTCGCCCTGGGCGGGCGAAGACCCATAATAATCCGCCGTCACGATATCCAGCGGACCGCTGCTCTTGGTCTGCACCGTGAGCCGGCCATCCAGCTTGAGCGCGGAACCCAACAGCGCCGCCAGCGCCAGGCTTTCGCCCGCCACCCGCGCGGCGGGTTCGGGCAAGGCATGGGCCTCCAGCGCCTGGGCCGAAGCGGAATCCAGGCGGACAAAGCGGCCGCGCACGCCGGCCTTGGAAATATCGAACGGCAAGACGAAATCGCCCGCCGGATGGGCGGAAAGGATGGGGGATTGTTCGGACATGGGGTGTTATATGGCCGGTCGCGGCGCCCGTTCAACCACCCGGCTTCGCCGGGGCCGGAACCCGTGCCGATAAGCCTGGGCGCTCCGCCGCCGCTGGCTTATGAAGACTTATGGACATTCTCATCGCCGGCAGCCTGGGCCTTCTGATCGTCGCCATTCTGGTGGCGATCGTGGCGCGCCGCCTCAAGCTGCCTTACACGGTGGGCCTGGTGGCGGCGGGCGCGGGCCTGGCGCTTAGCCG
>JAFECO010000475.1 GCA_018242085.1 Pseudomonadota bacterium | reverse complement strand
ATGCCGAGATCCGCGCCGAACTCCAGCCCTTCTTTGCCGACCTGCCGCAGCGCATGGCCGAGGCTCATCTGGTGATCGGCCGCTCCGGTGCCGGCACCGTGGCCGAACTGATGGCGATCGGCCGTCCCGCAATCCTGGTGCCGCTGCCTCACGCGCTGGACGACAATCAGACGCCCAACGCGGAAATTCTCTCCCGCGCCGGCGCAGGCTGGACCGTGGCGCAGAGCCAGATGACGCCGGATTCCTTGGCGCGGATGTTGATCGGGATTTTTGCCGAGCCGGATGATCTGGCGCGCCGCGCCCATGCCGCCCATGCGTTGGCGGTGCCGGACGCCACCCAGAAACTGGCCGACATGGTCGATAGTCTTACGAGGAATGCCGCATGATGGCCATGCCCGTCGCCACCCGCGTTCCGCTCGATATCGGCGCCATTCATTTCATCGGCATCGGCGGCATCGGCATGTCCGGCATCGCCGAGATCATGCACAATCTGGGCTACAAGGTGCAGGGTTCCGACGTTTCGGACAGCGCCAATGTCAAGCGCCTGCGCGCCATGGGCATCGAGATCGCCGTCGGCCATGCCGCCGAAAATCTCAAGAACGCCCATGCGGTGGTCTATTCCTCGGCGGTGAAGCCCGGCAATGTCGAATTCGACGCGGCGCGGGCGCTGTCCCTGCCGCTGGTGCGCCGCGCCGAAATGTTGGCCGAGATCATGCGGCTGCGCTCCTGCGTCGCCATCGCCGGCACCAACGGCAAGACCACCACCACCACCATGGTGGCGGCGCTGCTGGATGCGGGCGGCATGGACCCCACCGTGGTCAATGGCGGCATCATCAATGCCTATGGCACCAATGCGCGGCTGGGCGCGGGCGAATGGGTGGTGGTGGAGGCCGACGAAAGCGACGGCACCTTCCTGCGCCTTCCCGCCACCGTGGCCGTGGTCACCAATGCCGATCCCGATCATCTGGACTATTACGGCACCTTCGATGCCATGCGGGACGCCTTTCAGCGCTTCGTGGAGAATGTGCCTTTCTATGGCTTCGCGGTGCTCTGCCTGGATCATCCCGAAGTGCAGGCGATGGTGGGCCGCATCACCGACCGGCGCATCGTCACTTACGGCTTCAGTCCCCAGGCCGACGCCCGCGCCGTGAACGTGACCTATTCCGAAGGCGCGTCGCATTACGATGTGATCTTCACCGACCGGCGCAAGAATACCGAGACACGGCTCACCGGCCTCAGCCTGCCCATGCCGGGCGACCACAATGTGCAGAATTCACTGGCCGCCATCGTGGTGGCGCGCGAGCTGGGCGTGAGCGACGCGGTGATCCGCAAAGCGCTGGCGGGCTTTCGCGGCGTGGGTCGCCGCTTCTCCAAGCTGGGAGAATGGAACGGCGCGGCCATTGTCGATGACTACGCGCACAATCCCTTCAAGATCGCCGCCGCCCTCAAGGCCGCGCGCCAGGCCTATAGCGGCCCGGTGGTGGCGGTGGTCCAGCCGCATCGTTTCACCCGGCTGCGCGACACCTTCGAGCAATTCGCCAAATGCCTGAATGATGCCGATATCGCCATTATCGCGCCGGTCTATGCGGCGGGCGAACAGCCGATCCCCGGCATCGACCGGGACACTTACGCCGACGCGCTCCGGGCCCATGGCCATCGCCATGTGCTGACCATCGACGGCGAGGAAGACCTTGCCGCCGCCGTGGCCCCGCAT
>JAFECO010000474.1 GCA_018242085.1 Pseudomonadota bacterium | reverse complement strand
GCGACAGTTTCCTGTCCGGCGTGATCAAGCTGGTGGCCGATGCCCAGGCCAGCAAATCGCGCACCCAGGATATCGCCAACCGCGCCGCCTTCTGGCTGACGGTGGCCGCGCTTTCGGTCAGCGCCGCGACCCTGCTGGCCTGGCTGTTTCTGGCGCCGTCCGGGCTTTCCTTCGCCATCGAACGGGCGGTGACGGTTCTGGTGATCTCCTGCCCGCATGCGCTGGGGCTGGCGGTGCCGCTGGTGGTGGCGGTCTCCACGTCGATCGCCGCCGCCAACGGGCTTTTGATCCGCGACCGCTCCGCCTTCGAGAATGCGCGCCGCACCCAGGCGATCATCTTCGACAAGACCGGCACGCTGACCAAGGGCGCGTTCGGGATCACCGACATTCTGGTCTTCGATTCCGGAATGGACGAGAAAACGCTGATCGATTACGCCGCCGCGGTCGAGCGCAATTCCGAACATCCCATCGCCAAGGCCATCGCCGCGCGGTCGCCCGAAAATTGGGCGGCGGAGAATTTCCGCGCCATTCCCGGCAAGGGCGCGGAAGGCGAGGTCAAGGGCCGCGCCGTCAAGACGGTAAGCCCCGGCTATCTCGCGGAAAACAAGATCGCGATGGACGACACGCGGGTCGCGGAGCTGAACGGCCAAGGCAAATCCGTCATCTTCGTGCTGATCGACGGGGATTTGAAAGGCGCCATCGCGCTGGCGGACATGGTGCGCCCGGAGTCAAAGCCCGCCATCGCCCGGCTGAAGGCGATGGGCATCCGCTGCATCATGCTGACGGGCGACAAGCGCGAAGTGGCCGAATGGGTGGCCGCCCAGACCGGCATGGACGAAGTGATCGCGGAAATATTGCCGGGCGGCAAAGCCGAAAAGATACGCGAAGTGCAGGCGCGGGGCCTCGTCACCGCCATGACCGGCGATGGCGTCAATGATGCGCCCGCCCTCGCCCAGGCCGATATCGGCATCGCCATCGGCGCGGGAACCGATGTGGCCATCGAGGCCGCCGACATCGTGCTGGTCAGGAGCAATCCGGAGGACGTGGCCGCCGTGATCGGCCTGGCCAAAGCCACCTACCGCAAGATGATCCAGAATCTGGCTTGGGCGACCGGCTATAACGTGATCGCGATTCCCGCCGCCGCAGGCGTGCTGGCGCATTGGGGCATCGTCCTGGGCCCGGCCGTCGGCGCCGTCCTGATGTCGGCCAGCACCGTGATCTGCGCCGCCAACGCACGGCTGCTGCATTTGAATCGCGGCTGAGGCGCGACGAAAGGACAAGAGGTGCCATCATCCTTCGACAAGCTCAGGATGAGGATACCGGTCCCGACCTCACCCCGAGCCCTCACCCTTCGACCCCTTCGACAAGCTCAGGGTGAGGTGAGGTTGGGTGAGGTGAAGCGAAATGAAGTCCTCATCCTGAGCTTGTCGAAGGATGAGCGTAGCAAAGCACGGGGGCTCGCCCGCAGCCCTTATTTCGCCGCCCGGCGATAAGCATCCATGCCGATCACCAGCTTGGCGAAGCGCCAGGTGCCGTCGGGCATCTTTCTCATGTCGCCGCGATAGATCACGGTGGCGCCCAGATAAAGCTCGCCGCCGCCCGCCGCCGTCACCACGCCATAGGCGATGGCGGTGGCGCGGGTCGCGTCCAGCTTGTCGATCACCACATTGGAAATGGCGTGGCGGCGCTGGTCGTTCTGCTTGGCGCGGTCCGAC
>JAFECO010000473.1 GCA_018242085.1 Pseudomonadota bacterium | reverse complement strand
GGAAATCGGCATTTGTGCCGGAGCGGCTTGCCTTGACGTGATTTTCCGCGCCACAGTCGGCCAGGGTGGAATCTGGGGGCGGAATGATGCGGCGGGAAATTGCAGCGGCGCTGGCGGCGCTGACGATGCTGGGCGGCGCGGCGTTCGCGCAGGATGCGGCGCCCGCACCCCAAAATCCATCCAAAACATTCGCCGAAGCGGTGAAGCAGGTGATGGCGCGGCCGGTCTATCGCCATGGGCGGTTCGGGCTGGAGGTCTGGTCCCTGGATCAGGGCAAGCCGGTTTTTGCCGTGGACGGCGACAAGCTGTTCACGCCGGGCTCCACCACCAAGCTCTTCACCGAGGGCGCGGCGCTGAATTTATTGGGCTCCGATTATCGTTTCCGCACGCCGCTCTATCGCACCGGCAGGATCGAAAAGGGCGTGCTGCACGGCGATCTGGTGCTGGTGGGGACGGGCGATCCCAACCTGTCCAACCGCATCCAGGCGGATGGCACCTTGGGCTTCGTGGATGAGGATCATACCTATGGCGGCGCGGATTCGCGCGTGCTGCCGGGCGATCCCGCCATCGTGCTGCGCCAGTTCGCGAAGAAAGTGAAAGAAGCCGGGATCAGGCGCGTGACCGGCCGCGTGCTGGTGGACATCAGCCTGTTCGAGGAAGGGGCGCGGGATCTGGGCACGGGCGAAACCATCTCGCCCATCGTGGTCAACGACAATGCCATCGACGTGACCTATCGGCCCGGCGCGAAGATGGGGGATCCGGCATCGTTCACCGTCGCGCCGGCCGTGCCCTATATCCGCTTCGTCAACAAGATCGTCACCGGCGAGAAGACCGATGTGGATGCGGTGACGGAAGAGCGCAAGGATGGCGGCCAGACCGTGACCTTGACGGGCACGGTCGACATCAAGAGCGGGCCGGTGATTTTGGGCTATGCCCTGTCCAAGCCGTCGCGCTTTGCCGGGACCTTGCTCACCATGGCGCTGAAGGATGAAGGCGTGAGCGTGAAGGGCGCGCCCGGCGTGGTGACGGCGGTGGCCACGGATTTCTCGGTCGGCGCCGACAAGGTGCGGGGTTTTTACCGTGATGCGATGAAGATCGGCGAGCATGTTTCGCCGCCCCTGTCGGAAGATGCGCGCATCACGCTGAAAGTGAGTCAGAATCTGCATGCGTCGACCATGCCCTATGTGCTGGGCGCGGTGTTGGGCAAGACCGGTGAGAAAGCCGATCACAAGGGTTTCGGGCTGATGCACGACTGGCTGGCCGGAATGGGCCTGGACATGTCGGGCGGATCGCAGGGCGATGGCGCGGGCGGCGCGGTGGCCGCCTTCTATACGCCCGATTTCGTGGTGCGCTATCTGGATCACATGGCCAAGGGTCCGGGGGCGCAGCATTTTCACGACAGCCTGCCGGTCCTGGGCAAGGACGGCACCTTGGTCGACATTCAGCCGTCATCGCCGGGAGCGGGACATGTTTTCGCCAAGACCGGCACCTATAGCGACAGCGATCTTCTGAATGGCGGGCACACGATCCTCACCGGCAAGGGCCTGGCGGGCTACACCACCACGGCGGATGGGCGAAAGTATGCCTTTGCCTTCTACATCAACAATGTGGAATTGCCCGACGATGCCAGCGTGTCCAAGCTGGCGGGGCAGGCGCTGGGCGAGATGGCGTCGGCGCTGTATGCGCTGCCGCTGGAGTGAGGAGCGGTTCGCGTG
>JAFECO010000472.1 GCA_018242085.1 Pseudomonadota bacterium | reverse complement strand
GCTGCGGGTGGGCAACCAATGGGTGCTCTATTATTGCGCCACCGAGACGCCCCAGGGCGGTCATCATGTGGTGAAGGCGGTGACCAGTCCGGACCTGATCCACTGGTCGAACCCCCGCATCGTCTTCCGCGCGTCGCAAACCGGCACCTTCGGCGGCCCCACCGAGTCGCCTTTCGTGGTGGCGCGCGACAACAAATATTATCTTTTCGTCTGCACCAACGCGCCTTACAACACCAGCGCCGCTTATGTGAGCGACGATCCCTTCTCTTTCGACATCGCCCATACCGTGATGACGTTCCCCGCCCATGGCGCCGAAGTGGTGCATGCGGGCGACCGCTGGTACGTCTCAAGCTGCGGCTGGGAGCAAGGCGGCCTTTATCTCGCGGACCTCAACTGGGACGACAAAACTTGACCATCGTCGCGGGCGTCGATTTCGGCACCGAGAGCGTCAGGGTCTCCATCCTGCACAGCGAACAAGGCCGGCTGGGCCTGGGCGTAGGCAGCTATCCGGTCCTGCGCCAGCGCGATGACGCCGATTTCGCCGCCCAGCGCCATGAAGATCATTGCCGCGCCTTGGAGACTGCTTTTGCGGCCGCGCTCGCCGCCGCCAAGGTGACGGGTGCGCAGATCAAGGCCCTGGCGGTGGATACCACCGGCTCGACCGTGGTGGCGGTGGACGAAAATCTGCAGCCGCTGGGGGACTATTATCTTTGGTGCGACCACCGCGCCTGGCGCGAGGCCGCCGAGATTACGGCCAAAGCACGCGAGCGCAAGCTGGCGGCACTGGACTGGTCGGGCGGTGCCTATTCGTCGGAATGGGGCTTTGCCAAATTGCTCCATTGGTTGCGACATCATCCCGAAAAACGAGGCGCATTCGCCACCGCGCTGGAACATTGCGACATGATGGTGGCGAGTTTGTGCGGGATCACCGATCTTACCGAACTCCCTCGCTCGATCTGCGCCATGGGCCACAAATGGATGTGGAACGAAAGCCTGGGCGGGCTGCCGTCCGAGGCGTTCCTGTCTTCCGTCGATCCCTTGTTCGCCGGCATGCGCCGGCATCTGAGCGGCAATTACCAAACCTCGGCGGCCATCGCGGGCGGCTTGTCGGAAGAATGGGCCCGGCGCCTGGGCCTCAAAGCGGGTATTCCCATCCCGGTGGGCGCCCTGGATGCGCATTGGGATGCGATCGGCGCGGGCTGCCGGATGGGCGATGTGGCGAACGTGATCGGCACGTCCACCTGCATCATGGCGCTTTCGGAATCCGAGAGGCTGATCCCCGGCGTCTCGGGCATCGTGCAGGGCTCGATCCACCCCGCCAAGCTGGGCATCGAGGCCGGCCTGGCGGCGGTCGGCAGCCTGTTCGACGCCATCGCGGGCCGTGCCAATCGTTCCGTCGGTGAACTGACCGAACTGATAGCGCAATATCGCCCCGGCCAGACCGGCCTGTTGCGTTTCGCTTGGGACAATGGCGACCGCTCGATACTCGCCGATCCCAGGTTGCGCGGCATCACCTTGGGCTGGCGATTGAACCACACCGCAGCGGATGAATTCTTCGCCGCCATAGAAGGTACCGCCTTCCACACCCGCATCATCCTGGAGCGGATGGAGGAACATGGCGTGCCCATCGGGCGCGTGATCCATGGCGGCGGCATCCCCCAGCGCAACGATGTGCTCAACCGCATCTATGCCGACGTGCTGGGAAAACCCATTCTGGTTCCGGCGAAAGACACGAC
>JAFECO010000471.1 GCA_018242085.1 Pseudomonadota bacterium | reverse complement strand
CGCAGGCACACCGAACACCAGATTGAGCACCCCGCGCGGCAATCCCGCATCGTGAAACGCGCGCGCCATGTGAAGGGCGCCCGCCGGGGTTTCCTCTGCCGCTTTGAGGATGATCGAACAGCCGGCGGCCAGCGCGCCCGCGATCTTGCGGGCGGGCTGGCTCATGGGAAAATTCCAGGGCGAGAAGGCCGCCACCACGCCGATGGGCTGATGATGGACCGTATAGCGGATGCCCGGCTCGCTGGGGATCACGCGGCCATAGGCGCGCTGTCCTTCCGCCGCATCCCATTCATAGAATTCGCAGCCGCGGATCACTTCCAGCCGCGCCTGGGCGAAAGGCTTGCCATGCTCGAGCGTGATGGAATGGGCGATCTCGTCGATGCGTTCGCGCATCAGCGCTGCCGCTTTGAGAATTAAATCGCCCCGCGCGCGGGGCGACCAGCTTCTCCAGACCCGGAAGCCGTCTTCCGCCGCCGTCAATGCCGTGTCCAGATCCTCTCGGCTGGCGACCGGCACAGCGCCGATCTGGCTTTCGTCGGCCGGATTATGGACTGGCAGGCTTTCGCGGCCCCGCCGCCATTCGCCGCCGATATAGCCTGCAAGGTCGGGATAGGACGGCATATTTCATCTCCGTGCGATACAGGCGTATTTCGCCGGATGGCATTTCATAAGGCAATGACCTATATTGATATGAATTCAGACATTTATCTTATGAAAAACGCATCATGGGCGTGACCCTGCGGCAGATTCAGGGATTTCTGGCGGTGGCCGAGACCGGCGCCTTCACCAAGGCGGCGGCGCGGCTTCGGATCGCCCAACCGGCGCTTTCCCAGCTCGTCCGCGAGCTGGAGCGGGATCTCAATATCCGGCTGTTCGACCGTACCACTCGGCGGGTGGAATTGACGGAAGGCGGCCGCGAGTTTCAGCGCGCCGCGCTGAAGCTGATGCAGGATCTGGATCTGGCTGTCGCCGGCGCGCGCAATCTGGCGGCGCGCAAGCAAGGCCGCATCATCGTCGCGGCGCCGCCGTTTCTGGCCGCGACCATTTTGCCCCGCGCCATCGTCAGGCTGCAATCCGACTATCCCGGTCTTCAAGTGATCATTCTCGATATCAACACGGCGGCGATCCTGGATGCGGTCAGGTCCGGCAAGGCCGATTACGGTTTCGGCACCTTTCCCGCTTCGGAAGAGGATCTGGACCGGATCAGGCTTTCCCGCGACCGTCTGATGCTCTTCTGTCCCCTGGATCACCGGCTTGCGCGGCGTAAAAAGATCCGCTGGAACGCGCTGGCGGGAGAACCGCTGATTGCCCTGACCCGCGACAGCGGCATCCGTCTTCTGGTCGAGCTGGGTTACGAAGGGGCGAAAATTCCATTGCGGATATCGCATCAGGTTTCCCAGATATCGACGGCGTTGGCGTTGGCCGGTGCCGGGCAAGGCATCACCATCATGCCGAGCTATGTCCGGCCGGAAGCCGCGCGGCAGCGCCTGGCAAGCGTGCCGCTTTTCGATCCCCTGGTCTCGCGCGACATCGAACTGGTCCGCGCCAGGGACCGGTCGCATACCCCGGCCGGGCTTGCTTTTGCCGAGGTGCTTCGCGCCTGCATCCGCAATGATGAAGCGCCGGCCGTTTGACTCCACACAGAGACAAGAGCGGGGACTTTTTGTAATATCCAGGCTTGTGCAAGCGGGAGTTCGGCCATGCGCCTTGACGATCTTCGCCCGACGGAAAATGTCGATGACCGGCG
>JAFECO010000470.1 GCA_018242085.1 Pseudomonadota bacterium | reverse complement strand
AAACGCGACCATCGCCACTTCGAGATATTTTTCGAGCAGCTCCTTGGCCTGCGCGCCGAAGAAGTGCACCAGCAATCCTTCCAGCACGATGAAGCGCAAGGACCGGGTGATCGCCGAATAGAGCATGAAGAGGAAGAACGGCACCCCCGCCAGGCCCGAAGCGATGGTGACGATCTTGTAGGGCACCGGCGTCAGGCCCTGCGCCACGATCAGATAGGCGCTTTCGCTGTAGCGCTGGCGCAGATTTTCCACCTGATCGAGTGGAATATGCAGCACACCGATCAGCCAGATGCCCGCCGTGTTCCAGAACAAGGCGCCGATGGCGAAACCCAGCATGCCCCCCATCACCGACCAGAAGGCGCACCAGGCCGCCAGGCGGAAGGCGCGGCGGCGGTCGGCCAGCATCATCGGCAGCAGCATCACATCCGGGGGAATGGGGAAAAACGACGCTTCCGCGAATGCAAAGGCCGCCAGCGCCCACCAGGCGTTTCGGCCTTGCGACTTGGCGAGCATCCAGGCGTAGAGGGCGCGCAGGCCCCGTGGTTTGGCAACGTCCGACATGCTGACCTTCTATCAAGCCCGGCGGACCTGTCCAATCTTGCCGTTTGAAAGCCCTTTCACTAGCGTGCGCGGCCATGGCCAGACCGACCAAACGCGCGACGAAGAAAAGCCATCCGGCGACGAAACGCGGCAAAAAAAAGGCGCGCGCCGCCAAGGCGCCCGCCAAAAAACCAACCGTCAAAAAATCACCCGCTAAACCTGCGCCTAAATCAGCGGCCAAGTCAGCGGCCAAATCCGCACCCAAGCCTGCCCAACGGCTGGCGCCATCGCGCGTGCGGACCAAGCGGCAATTGCGCCCCGCGCTCCCGCGGCCCAGGCCAAAACCCCGCAGCGCCTATGACGAGTTGCCCCGCGCCCCGGCCAATTTCCAGCCCCTGACGCCGCTCACCATGCTGGAGCGCGCGGCCGCCGTCTTTCCCGATCGCATCGCGGTGATCCATGGCGCACAACGAGTCACCTATGCGGACTTTTATCGCCGCTGCCGCCAATTGGCGTCGGCGCTGGCCGCCCATGGCATCGGCAAGAACGATACCGTTGCGGCGGTGCTGGCCAACACCCCCGCCATGCTGGAAGCCCATTACGGCGTGCCGATGGCGGGCGGGGTTCTCAACGCCATCAACACGCGCCTGGATGCAGCCTCCATCGCCTATATGCTGGAGCATGGAGGCGCCAAGATCCTGATCACCGACCGCGAATTTTCCCCCGCGGTGAGCGAAGCGCTGAAGCAGCTCAAGCATCCGCCATTGGTGATCGATTACGACGATCCGGAATTTCCGCAGACCGGCGCGCGGCTGGGCGAAGACTATGAAACCTTCATCGCGGAGGGCGATCCGGAATTTTCCTGGATGATGCCGGCGGATGAGTGGGACGCGATCTCGCTCAACTATACGTCCGGCACCACCGGCAATCCCAAGGGCGTGGTCTATCATCATCGCGGCGCGGCGCTGATGGGCTATAGCAACATCCTGGCCGGCAATATGGGCCGCCATCCCGTGCTGCTGTGGACCTTGCCCATGTTCCACTGCAATGGCTGGTGCTTTCCCTGGACCCTGTCGGTCAATGCGGGCACCCATGTCTGCCTGCGCTGGGTCAGGGCGGGCGCGATCTACCAGGCCATCGCCGAGCATGGCGTCACCCATCTGTGCGGCGCGCCCATCGTGATGTCCACTTTGCTGGATGCTGGGCCGGACG
>JAFECO010000046.1 GCA_018242085.1 Pseudomonadota bacterium | reverse complement strand
ATAGATGTTGGCCGGGATGTGCTTGAAGAAGCGCAGATTGCCCAGCGTCGCCCACTCCATATAGATGTGATCGCTGATGCGCGGCAGCACGATATCGACCTCGACACCGCGGATACAGGCCTGGGCGATGGCGAATTGCAGGCGCTGATCGGGAAGAAAATAGGGCGTGACGATACGCACGCGCTTCTTGGCGAGGGTCAGTGCCGCGCCGGCCAGCATTTCGATCTTGTAGAGGTCCTCATCCGGCCCGGAGCGCAATCCTCGCGCCTGGACTTTTCCCGCTTCACCAAGCGGCGGCCACCAATAATCCTGGTCCAGCGTTTCTTCGGTGGTGAAGGACCAGTCGCGGGCGAAGGCATCCATCAGCGAGCGCACCACCGGCCCGTCGACCTGAAAATGAATGTCGTCGACATAATCTCCCCGGTTGAGGCGCTTGGAATGTTCCGCCGCGATATTCATGCCTCCGGTGAAGGCGCGCGCGCCGTCCACGATCAATAGCTTGCGGTGATTGCGCATATTGAGAAACGGCATGCGCCACGGCACCCAGGTATGCAGGAAGCGGCGCGCAAGGACGCCGGCATTTTTCAGCCGATGCAGCGCGGCGGGAAAAAAATATCCGATACCCACACTGTCCAGAAGCACCCGGACTTCGACGCCGCGGCGATGCGCGGCGATCAGGGCATCGGAAAAAGCGCGCCCCGCCGCATCGTCGCGATAGATATAGGACGCCATGGCGATGCAATGGCGGGCCTCGCCGATGGATTTGAGCATTGCGCCGTAAGCCGCATCACCGCCCTGAAGCACGGCGATCGCGTTGCCCGCGACCAGTTCGCTCTCGGTAACCCGCCGGCCGACTTCGGCCAGGGTCGCGACATTGGGGCTGGCGGCCGGCTTGGTGCCGCTTAAGCGATGCCGGCCCTGGGCATCCTCGAAGCGCCGCAGTTTCAAGGCCCGGCGCGTCACCCGGTTGATGCCGAACAGATAGTAAAGCAGTGCGCCGAAAATCGGGGAAAGCCAGGCCGCGGCGATCCAGCCCAGGGCGGCGCGCACATCGCTTTTCTTGAGAAGGACGTCCACCGTCACCAGGATCGCCGAGAGCGGATAGACAATGGCCAGCACCGCCTCTATCACTTGGATCGGCCAGGTCGCGGCGATGGGATACATATCAACTCCGTCCCGTTATCTTAGATGGGCCACTGCGCCGCCGGTCCGGAGTTTGCCTTGAAAAAATCGCCTTCGTCATCAATTAAGAGCCGGGTTTGGCGGCCATGACGGACGGCAACGGGCATCGCGAAATTTCCGGCAGCTTCCGCGTCGCGAGCTGGAATTTGCTGCGGCGCATAGGCGCCGAAGCCGAGGATGTGGCGAAGCTGGTTCGCGCCTATCGCCCGGACCTCTTGCTGCTGCAGGAAGCGACGGAAGAAATCTCGGCGCTTCCCTCCCTGGTGGGCGGGCATTTCTTCCGCCATCCGATGCAGAAGCGCATCTATGGACTGGCGGCCTGGAGCCCGCATCCGTTTCCCAGCACGTCGGCATTGCGGCTGCCTGCGTCGGTCCTGCCCGGCCGCGTGCCGCCCCGGATCGCGCAGATCGTGAAGTTTCAGGGCATCTGTTTCGCCAATGTGCACCTGTCGCATGGCCAGTTTCTCAATCGGTTCCAGCTGCACCACATCGCCTATGCCCTGGAAGGCCCCGCCGTGATCATGGGCGACTTCAATGCGGTCGGTCCCATCCGGGTTCCGGAGTTCCGCGATGTGGGTCCGCGCCAGCGCACCCATAAGGCCAGCAATATCGTCTCGCTGCGCCTGGACCGCTGCATCACCCGCGACGTGCGCTGCCTGCGCGGGGAGGTCTTGGACAGGGGGCCGTCCGACCATCACCCCATCCTTCTGGAATTGGCGGCAGTTCCGGCCACCGCGGCGGCCCATTCTTCGCGGATCTGACGCCAGCTTCATAAATGTATATTCATATCAATAGCTTACTGTATATCGCGTCATTTCGCCCTTTATTTGCGAATGACTCTGAAAAGCACTTGCAACGTCGGCCGCCGATTTATTAGGGTCCACCCGCAAATGAGAGGGTTGGCATGGCGGCTGAAGGCGAAATGGACGTTCGCAAGGCGGCCTCATCCCACTCCAGCCTGCTTCCCAGGGTTCCGGTGACGGATTTGATGGGGGGCGGGCGCGAAGCGGTTCTGGTGCATGACGGCACCGAATACCGGCTTCGTCTCACCAGCAACGGCAAGCTGATCCTCACCAAATGACGGGATCGGTTGCCGAAAACGCCAAGCCAGCCCCGCCGCCATTCGGCGGACGGAAGCCAGCCAGGTTCAACAGAAACCAATGCTGACTCTGAAGGGGATTTCATGTTTGGCCAATTGAATGCCACCAAGACCCAGGCGCTCACCGGCGCCTCGCTGGGCGTGCTGGCACTGATGATGGTGCCGGCGCAGGCACAAGATAATTCCGCTCCGGTCTCGCTGGGCCCGGTCACGGTCCAGAGCGACACCGACAAGAACGCGCTCAACCACGCGCCGCCGGTTTCGAACATGCCGAGCGAAAGCATCCAGGATACGCCGCAGGCGGTCACCGTTGTGACCGGCGAAACCATGAAGCAGCAGGCGACCACCACCCTGGGCGATGCCTTGCGCAATGTGCCGGGCATCACCATCGCCATCGGCGAAGGCGGCACCTTGGCGGGCGATCAGTTCAAGATCCGCGGCTTCGATGCCAAGGACGATGTCTATCTGGACGGCCTGCGCGATTTCGCGGCCTATACGCGCGACAGCTTCAATTACGAGGAAGTCCAGGTTCTCAAAGGCCCGTCGGGCCTGATGTTCGGCCGCGGCACCACCGGCGGCGCCATCAACACGGTTTCCAAGACGCCGTTCCTGGCCGACTCTTATGTCGCGCATGTCGAAGGCGGCAATGGCGATCATTTCCGCGGCACCGCCGACCTCAATTACCAGCTTTCCGACACCGCCGCCGTTCGCCTCAATCTGATGCTCACCGACACGGGCGTGGTGGACCGCGATCTCACCCATTCGCACCGCTGGGGCATCGCGCCGTCGATCGCGCTGGGCCTAGGCACCGACACGGTGTTCACGGCGTCTTATATTCACCAGCACACCAACAACCGGCCGGATTACGGCCTGCCGGTAGCGGTGCAGCCCAACAGCGTGATCGCGCTTCCGGTGAGCGAATATGGCGTGCCGCGCAGCAATTATCTGGGCTACAACACAGATACCGACCGCAACGACGCCGATATCGTCACCGCCAAACTGACTCATGTCGCCGCCGACTGGCTGACGGTCGAAAACGATATCCGGGGCGCGGCTTATTCCCGCTATTTCCAGTACACGACCATCGATCGCTGCGACACCACGGCGGCCACGAACAATTGCGCCGGCTCGCTGTTCGGCGCCAATCCCACCGCAACCTTGGGCGGCATCGGCGGCGGCGGGCCCTATCAGCAGAATAGCTGGGGCGTGCAGGATGTCTTCACCGCCAATGCCAATTTCCGCGTCGGCGGCATGCGCAACCAGTTCATCACGGGGCTGGATGTTTCCTATCAGAATGCCGACCGGACGGTTTACGCCTATAATCTTCCGACCGTTGCGCAGTTCATCTACACATTGAACGATCATGGCCGTTCGCGTGCCAATATCGGCCGCAGCCTCTACAATCCCGATCCCAATCCGCCGCCCTTCTACACGGTTGTCCTGCCGACGCCGGCGAACGTGGCGAACACCAACGCCGCGGCGACCACGGTGGTCAATTCCAGTGGCCGCTCCACGGATCTGGCCTTCTTCGCCACCGACCGGCTGTGGTTCACCGATGAATTCTCCCTGATCGCGGGGGTGCGGGTGGATCGCTACAACGCGACCTATTCGGCGACCACGGTGGGGAGCGCGACGGTGGCGCCCGTCACCACGATCGCCAAATCGCCTTCGACCATCGTCAATCCCCGCGCCAGCCTGGTGTGGGAGCCGGACAAGCACACGACCGTCTATTTCTCCTACGGCAAATCGGCAGTACCGCAAGGCACGTCGGTGGTGGGTTCACCCACGCCGATCACAACCGCCAACCAGGCACTCGATCCGGAAAAGAGCGAGACCTTCGAACTGGGCGCGAAATACGGCCTGTTCGATGGCGCGCTGGGACTGGCCGGATCGGTGTTCAAGGTCGACAAGGCCAACGCCGCGCTGGTCGATCCGGTGTCCGGCAATCTGACCTTGCAATCGGGCCAGAAGCAGCGCGTGCAGGGCGTGGAATTGTCGGTGACGGGCAAAGTCACGGAGAATTTCAACATCACCACCGCCTATACCTATCTGGATCCGGTGGTGACCAACGATCTCAGCTGCGGCGGCACGCCCAGTGTCTGCAAACCCAATCCCTACACCATCGGCTCGCAGATCACTTTTGTGCCGAAGAATGCCGCGTCGCTCTGGGCCGATTACAGCGCCAAGGATTTCATCCCCGGCCTGGTTCTGGGCGGCGGCCTGGTCTATCAAAGCCGCCTCTTCAATGCGGTCACCACCACCGGCACGGCGCCCAATCTCACGGGCATCAGCCGCATCGCGGTCATTCCCGAAACCATCGAGCTTGATGCGGTCGCGTCCTATGATTTCGGCGGCGCTTATCGCATCCAGTTCAACATCAACAACATCACCGACCGGTTGAATTACAGCCAGTCCTTCGGCAACCGCGGCACACCGTCGCCGGGCCGCACCTTCATCATATCGCTGGAGGCTTCGCTCTAGAGATGATGGTCCGGATACCAGCTCTGATTTCCGCCGATCAGGTCGCGCAGATGCGCGACCTGATGGCGAAGGCCGAGTGGGTGGACGGACGCGTGACGGCGGGCGCGCAGTCGGGACAGATGAAGCACAATCTCCAGATCCCGGAAAATTCGCTGGAAGCGCGCGCCTTGGGCGATGTCATCCTGACGGCGTTGGGGCGCAACGAGCTGTTCACTTCGGCCGCGCTGCCGCTGCGGGTCTTTCCGCCTTTGTTCAATCGCTATGACGGCGGAATGAATTTCGGCAGCCATATCGACAATGCGATCCGCTTCGTGAAGCCGTCGATCGGAAGCGCCGCCCCGATCCGGGTGCGGACCGACATGTCGGCGACATTATTCCTCACCGATCCGGCCCATTATGACGGCGGCGAGCTGGTGATCGAAGACACCTATGGCGAACATCGCGTCAAGCTGCCGGCGGGCGACATGATTTTATACTCCGCCACCAGCCGCCATCATGTGACGCCGGTGACGCGGGGCAGCCGCTGGTCTTCCTTCTTCTGGATCCAAAGCATGGTGCGCGACGAGCGTGCGCGCCTGACCTTGTTCGAGATGGACAAGGCCATTCAGGGATTGCGCAAACAGGTCGGCGACAATGACGAAGTCGTCAGCCTGACAGGGCTTTACCACAATCTGGTCCGCCGCTGGGCGGACGCATGAGGATGCCATGAGTTTCGCCGCGTTCCGCCGCCTGATGTTCCAGATCCATATGTGGGTGGGATTGGTGCTGGGCCTGTTGCTGGGGCTGTTGGGGCTGTCGGGCAGCATTCTGGTTTATGACGATGCCATCGCCAAAATCCTGGCCCCCATGCCGCATGCCTCCACGCAAGGGGCGGAGTTGCCGCTGGACAAGATCGTCGAGGCGGCGCGGGGCGCTGCCGGGCAGGGCGCGATGCAGGTCGCGCTGGCGCGCGAGCCTGGCGATCCGGTTTCGGTTCGCGTGACGCGGCCGCGCGCGGGCGAAGGAGCCGGGCGCGGCGAGCGGCGTCCGATGGAAGGCCAAAGGCCAAGCGCGCAAGGCGGGCCGCCGGGACAGCAGGCCGCGACACAAGTCTTTATCGATCCCGTTTCGGGAGCGGTTCTGGGTTCGCGCAAGGCGCAGCTTCCGCCGCTCCTGGCCTTCTCCCATCAGCTGCACGGCAATTTCCTGATGGGCCGGGAAGGGCGCCAGTTCGTGGGCTGGCTGGGCGTGGCGATGCTGGCCCTGGGCGTGACGGGCCTGGTGCTTTGGTGGCCCAAGCGCGGCCAATGGAAATATGCCTTCCTGGTGCGGCGCACGGCCAAGGGCTTGCGCTTTCATCGCGAACTGCATGCGGCCACGGGCATCTGGATTTTCGTGGTCTTCATGATCGTGAGCTTTTCGGGCGTGGTGATCGCTTTCCCGAACGCATTCGGTTTGGCGGGCGGCGGGCAGGCCGGCGGCGGCGTGACATTCAATCTGCGTGAAGGCCCGGAAATCGCGCCTCTTGCCGGCGCCATCGCGATCGGCGCCGATGAAGCTCTGGCGATGGCGCGCAAGGCCATGCCGGACGCGATGCCCACCGGCATCTCTCTGCCCGTGCGGCCCGACCGCACCATCATGGTCAATATGCTGGCGCATGGCGCGGTGGGCGCCACCGTCTATATCGATCCCTGGCGCGCCCAGGTGGTGGCCAAGCGCGATCCGTCCCAGAATTTCCTGGCCTGGCAGCGGCCGCTGCATCAGGGATCGGGCCTGGGCGCGATCTGGAAGGCGCTGGTGTTCTTGAGCGGGTTGGTTCCCGCCCTGTTCGTGATCACCGGGGTGGTCATGTGGGTCAAGAAGCGTCAGCGGCGCCTGCCGATGACAGCGGCCCTTGCCGAGGAGGCCGCAGGATGACCATGCATCTGACCAGCAGCGCATTCGACGAGCGGACGGCCCATCCGCTGCGGGCCTTGCCGCGCCCGGCGACCGAAGGACGGGGCCGTGCCGGCGCCTTCCTGGTCACGGTGCTGATCCATGTGGGCGTGGTGATGGCGTTTCTGTTGGCGGTGAAAGTCGCGCCGGCCATCCAGGCTCCGCCCGCCCTGATGATTCAGCTGGAAAAGCCCAAGACCGACAAACCGGATTTGGATACGCCGCCGCCCGCGCTGATCCGTCCGACCTTTGTCACCGTCCCGCCGCCCGACGTGGTGATCCAGAGCGAGCCCCGCGCCATCGTCGCGGCGCCTCCACTGGCCGAACCTGCTCCGCCCGCCTTGCATGCGCCGGCCGCGCAGAAAGGCGAGGGCGACGCGCAGCCGAGTTTCGAGAGCCGGGTCCTCGCCCACATCAACCGTTTCAAGCAGTATCCGCCATCGGCGCGCAAGGCGCATATCGAAGGCGTGGTGATGCTGCATTTCGTGATGGACGCGAACGGTCACGTCACGGCGTCCGACATCCAGAAAAGCTCCGGCCGTCCCGTGCTGGACAATGAGGCGCTGGCGATGATCCAGCGGGCGCAGCCGCTGCCGGCCTTGCCGGCCGATTTTCCCACCCGCAGCTTGAACGCCGTGGTGTCGATCGAGTTCTCGCTGAACAACTAATTGTTGTTCTGGCCTAACCATTGTTCACGCCGGGCGCGCGCGTCGCCCAAAGCAGGGCGATGAACAGGCCCTTGGAGCGGGGCAGAAGCGCCAAGGACAGGCCCGCGAACAGGGCAGCCCACGCCGCGACGCCGGCCCAGAAGGGCATGAAGGCATCCAGGCTGACGAAGAACATCAGCGGCATGAAGACATGACCCACCACGATGATGGTGCCCCAGGGCGCGGCATCGTCGGCACGGATGCGCCCGAAATGCGCCCCGCAATTGGGGCAGGCTTCGACCTGCTTCAGATAGCTGGCGAACAATTTGGTCTTGCCGCAGCTGGGGCAGCGGCCGAGCAGGCCGCGCCGGGCGGCAAGACCCAAGGGGATTTCCGTCTTCATCGCGGTTTGCAGGGGGACCGCCAAAATTCCGCTTTCCACGCCAGCCTCCATACATTAGAACATACAATATCCGTATATATGGAAATGCAGGCCCCGGCAATGCCCAAAACCTCCCATGCGACATCCTGGATGCCCGCCCTGGGCCGCGAAGACGGGCCGCTTTATCTGGCCATTGCGGGGGCGATTGGATCCGACATCGCGGCGGGGCGCCTCAAGCCCGGAACGCGGCTGCCGCCGCAGCGCGCGCTGGCGGACGCTCTGGGGATCGACTTCACCACCGTGACGCGGGCCTATGCCGAAGCGGGCAAGCGAGGCCTGGTCGAAGGCCGGGTGGGCCATGGCACCTATGTCCGCCTCCGGCAAAGCCAGGCCGTTCCTGCCGCCGGTCGCGCCGTCGATATCAGCATGAATCTGCCGCCTTGGTTCGAGGATGCGGGTTTGAACGCGCGCATGCGGGCGGGGATCGATGCCGTGGCGGGCGAGGGACCGGGCCTGCTCCTGGCCTATCAGGATCCGGGCGGCGCGGATTCCGACCGGGCCGCCGGCGCGCAGTGGCTTCAATCGCGTCTGCCCGGCGTCACGGCGGAGCGCATCGCCGTCTGTCCCGGTACCCAGGGGGCGCTGGTCGCGGCGCTGAAACTTCTGGCGCGGCCCGGCGAAACGGTGTGCGTCGAGGCATTGGCCTATCCGGGTTTTCTGGCGCTGGCGGCCCATCAGGGCATTCACGTTCAGCCGGTGGCGATGGATGAGAATGGAATTCTGCCGGAAAGTTTCGAGACCGCCTGCATCGGCCATCGCCCCCAGGCGCTCTACTGCACGCCCACCTTCCACAATCCCACGACCGCGACCATGCCGTTGGCGCGGAGGCGCAAGCTGGTGGAGATCGCCCGGCGGCACGGCGTTCCCATCATCGAGGACGATGCCTATGGCGCCTTGCCGCGCGCACCGGTGCCGCCGCTGGCCGCGCTGGCGCCGGACTGCGTCTATCACATCGCCGGGCTTTCCAAATGCCTCTCGCCCGCTTTGCGCATTGCCTATCTGATCCTGCCGGATGCGCGCATCCAGGCGCGCGCGGCGGACGCCATCCGCGCTTTTGCCGGCATGGCGTCACCCTTCAGCGCCGCCATCGTCACGCGCTGGATGGAAGAGGGTGTCGCCGATGCCGTGCTGGCGGCGATCCGCGACGAGACA
>JAFECO010000469.1 GCA_018242085.1 Pseudomonadota bacterium | reverse complement strand
CGATTGACCAGCTCGAACGGAATCTTGGGATTCCGCGGCAGGATTTCCGCGATCATCATGCGGCCCGGCGTGGAATCCACGCGGCGGATGATGGGCTTGCCTTCGGCATCGACCGTCTTGTAGCGCGCCTTGATCTTGGCGTGCAGCGTGACGGAGCCGGAGAACAAGGCGTGCTCGATCTCGCCGATGTCATTGAACACCATGCCTTCGCCCGGTTCCTTGGCGCGCTCTTGCGACAAGTAATAAAGGCCCAGCACGATGTCCTGGGTCGGCACGATGATCGGCTTGCCGTTGGCGGGGCTGAGGATGTTGTTGGTCGACATCATCAAGACGCGCGCTTCCAGCTGCGCCTCAAGGCTCAACGGAACGTGCACGGCCATCTGGTCGCCGTCGAAGTCGGCGTTGAAGGCGGTGCAGACCAGGGGGTGCAGCTGGATCGCCTTGCCTTCGATCAGCACCGGCTCGAACGCCTGGATGCCCAGGCGGTGCAAGGTGGGCGCGCGATTGAGCAGGATGGGATGTTCGCGAATGACTTCTTCGAGAATATCCCAGACTTCCGGCTTTTCTTTTTCCACCAGCTTCTTGGACTGCTTCACCGTCTGGCTGAAGCCCTTGGCTTCAAGCCGCGAATAGATGAACGGCTTGAACAGCTCCAGCGCCATCTTCTTGGGCAGACCGGCCTGATGCAGCTTCAGTTCCGGGCCGACCACGATCACCGAACGGCCGGAATAGTCGACGCGCTTGCCGAGCAGGTTCTGGCGGAAGCGGCCCTGCTTGCCTTTCAGCATGTCGGCGAGCGACTTCAGCGGACGCTTGTTGGCGCCGGTGATGACGCGGCCGCGGCGGCCATTGTCGAACAGGGCGTCAACCGATTCCTGCAGCATGCGCTTTTCGTTGCGCACGATGATGTCCGGGGCCTTGAGCTCGATCAGGCGCTTCAACCGGTTGTTACGGTTGATGACGCGGCGATAAAGATCGTTGAGGTCGGAGGTGGCGAAACGGCCGCCATCCAGCGGCACCAGCGGGCGCAATTCCGGCGGGATCACCGGCACCACGGTCAGGATCATCCATTCCGGGCGATTGCCGGAATCCAGGAACGCATCCACCACCTTGAGGCGCTTGACCAGCTTCTTCTGCTTTTCGCCGCCATTGGAGCCGGCGATGTCGACGCGCAGTTCGTCGCGCAGCTTTTCCAGGTCGATCGCCATCAACAGCTTGCGAATGGCTTCGGCGCCGATCTCGGCAGTGAAGCTGTCGTTGCCGTAATCGTCCTGGGCTTTATAGAACTCGTCTTCCGTCAGGAGCTGACGCTCCTTGAGCGGGGTCAGGCCCGGCTCGATGACGATATAGTTTTCGAAATAGAGAACCCGCTCCAGATCCTTGAGCGTCATGTCCAGCATCAGGCCGATGCGGCTGGGCAGCGACTTCAGGAACCAGATATGGGCGACGGGGCTGGCCAGCTCGATATGGCCCATGCGGTCGCGGCGAACCTTCTGCACCGTCACTTCGACGCCGCACTTTTCGCAGACGATGCCCTTGTACTTCATCCGCTTGTACTTGCCGCACAAGCATTCGTAATCCTTCACCGGCCCGAAGATGCGGGCGCAGAACAGCCCATCCCGCTCCGGCTTGAAGGTGCGGTAGTTGATGGTTTCTGGCTTTTTGATCTCGCCATGGCTCCAGCGCAGGATCTGGTCCGGGCTGGCCAGCGAGATTTTGATGCGGTCGAAGGTGGGGATTTCCTTCGCCGTA
>JAFECO010000468.1 GCA_018242085.1 Pseudomonadota bacterium | reverse complement strand
CAGGATCATGGCCCGGACATTGCGCACCATCGCCTCTTTCTTCTCGGGCGGGAAGAAGAACTGGGCTGCGTCCAATTCGCGCTCCAGATGCTCGAACAGTCCGATCAGGTCGGCGCGAGAGGAAGGCAGGGCTGTGGTCTTGCGGGTGCGGACGGGGGGCGTGGCGTCGGCGGATTTCAGCCATTCATAACCCAGAAGAAGCACCGCCTGGCCCAGATTGAGCGAGGGAAATTGAGAGGTCGGGATGGTGATCGCGGCTTCAGCCAGCGACATTTCGTCATTGTCCAGGCCCGCCCGCTCGCTGCCGAACAGGATCGCGGTCTTCAGTCCTTGCGCCGTGGCGGTGCGCAGCCGCCGGGCCGCGGCTTCCGGAGTGAGAATCTCGCGCAGCACGTCGCGGCCCCGCGCCGTGGTGGCCAGCAGCATCTGGATATCGGCCATTGCTTCGGCGGCGGTGGGAAAGACGCGGGCCGCTTGGATGATATCGCCCGCTCCCGACGCCAGGATCATGGCGCGGTCGTTGGGCCACTCGCATTGGGGGGCGATCAGCCGGAGGTCCGACAGCCCGAAATTCTTCATCGCCCGGGCGGCGGCGCCGATATTTTCGCCCATCTGGGGGCGGCTGAGGATCACGGCGGGGGCGGTCATCTGCGCCTTTGACGGGTGGGTTTCCACGGGCTATTTGAGGCCCCGCTATAACCACTCCCGCCCCATCTTTCGAGGCCCCCTTCAGAGGAACCATGTTCATGGACAAGATCAAGGTCGCCAACCCGGTCGTCGAGCTCGATGGCGACGAGATGACCCGCATCATCTGGGATCTCATCAAGAAGAAGCTGATCCTGCCCTATCTGGACGTGGACCTGCATTATTACGACCTGTCGGTCGAGCATCGCGACGCCACCGACGACAAGGTCACGGTCGACAGCGCCGAAGCGATCAAGAAATACGGCGTGGGCGTGAAGTGCGCCACCATCACCCCGGACGAAGCGCGGGTGGAGGAATTCAAGCTCAAGAAGATGTGGAAATCGCCCAACGGCACCATCCGCAACATCCTGGGCGGGGTGATCTTCCGCGAGCCCATCATCTGCAAGAATGTGCCGCGCCTGGTGCCGGGCTGGACCCAGCCCATCGTGATCGGTCGCCATGCCTTCGGCGATCAATATCGCGCCACCGATTTCCGTTTCCCCGGCAAGGGCGTGCTCACCATCAAATTCGCGGGCGAGGACGGCAAGGTGATCGAGCATGAAGTGTTCAAGGCGCCCGGCTCCGGCGTCGCCATGGCGATGTACAATCTGGACGACAGCATCCGCGACTTCGCCCGCGCCTCGATGAATTATGGGCTCAACCGCAAATACCCGGTCTATCTGTCGACCAAGAACACCATCCTGAAAGCCTATGACGGCCGCTTCAAGGATCTGTTCCAGGAAGTGTTCGACGCGGAGTTCGCCGCCAAGTTCAAGGATGCCGGCATCACCTATGAACACCGCCTGATCGACGACATGGTGGCGAGCGCGCTCAAGTGGAGCGGCGGCTATGTCTGGGCCTGCAAAAACTATGACGGCGACGTGCAGTCCGACACGGTGGCGCAGGGCTTCGGCTCGCTGGGCCTGATGACTTCGGTGCTGATGACGCCCGATGGCAAGACCGTGGAAGCGGAAGCCGCGCATGGCACGGTGACCCGCCATTACCGCGAGCATCAGAAGGGCAAGTCCACCTCGACCAACTCCATCGCCTCGATCTTCGCCTGGACGCGT
>JAFECO010000467.1 GCA_018242085.1 Pseudomonadota bacterium | reverse complement strand
GTCGGGATTGCGGGGAAAGCGGAGCGAAATCGCGAATCCGCGCCCCGTCTGCGATTCGACGGTGATCGAGGCACCGTGCAATTCCGCGATCGCGGCCACCAGCGCCAAGCCCAGCCCATAACCGGGCCGGGTCCGGCTGGCCTCCAGACGGTAGAAGCGTTGAAACAGCTTGGGATGTTCGTCCGGCGGAACGCCGGGGCCGTCATCGCTGATCGTCACCACCGCGTCTCCATTCCGGTTGGCGAGGCCGACCGTCACGGTTGTCCCTGCGGGCGTGTGCAGGATCGCGTTTTCGATCAGGTTGGAGAAAGCCTGGGTGAGAAGCTCCCGGTCGCCCAGGATGGTGACGGGACCGCCCGGCGGCAGGTTTAAATGGTGGCGTGCGTCTTCCGCCACCGGGCCAAACACATCGCCCAGCCGTGTCAGAAGCGCGGAAAGATCCAGGGGCGCGAAATTCGCCCGCCTTGCGCCGCCTTCGATCTGGGCGATGCGGAGCAGGGCGCTGAACAAGGCCAGGATATCGTCCGATGCGGCGATGGCCGTTTCCAGGGCTTGATCGTAATCCTCGATCTTGCTGGACTGATCGCGGGCCCGCTCCAGGCGATGGCGCAAATGCGTCACCGGCGTGCGCAGATCGTGGGCGATATCGCTGGTGATCTGCTTCAGATTGTCCATCAGCGCCGCGATGCGATCCAGCATGGCGTTGATGGTTTCCGAAAGCCGGTCGAGTTCGTCTTCGGTGCCGCGCACGGGAATGCGGCTGGCCAGATTGCCCGCCATGATGGCGCGGCAGGTGGTGACGATCTCATCGGTCCGGCGCAGGAAAGAACGGCTGACCACCAGCCCTCCCAAGAGCGCCAAGGCCAGCGCGCCGGCGAAAATCCAGATCAGGGTCCGTACGATGCGCCGGCGCGCCATCTCCGCGGCGCGAAGATCGCTGCCGGCGAAGGCATAAAGATCCGGTGCGATGAAAGCCCCCACGCCCAGGACGGATCTGGTTTCGGCGCCCTTCGGGCCGGGCAATGTGACAATGCCGGTTCGCGGCGGCATCGGTGCCAGATTGCCCGCCAGCTTTTCCGATGACCCGCGCTGAAGCAGGAAGAAATCGGAGGCGCCTGGCGACGCCATGCGTTGTCCGACCACTTCGCTCGCCTCTCTTATTCCCTGGGTGCGGTAGCCGTCCTTGACCGAACCGATATCGGCATTGGCGAATTGCACGATCTGGCTGCGCAGCTCCTGATCGACCACCGCAAGCGTGACGATGGCCAAAGCCGCCGCGGAGACGGCGAAAATGGCGACGAAGATCGCCGCGATGCGGAATCCTTCGGTGTGAAAGATCCTAATCCGCACGCAATATATATCCGTTGCCGCGAATGGTATGGATCAACTCGCGCGCATAGCCCCGGTCCATCTTGCCGCGCAGCCGGCTCATATGGGTTTCCACGATATTGGTGCGTGGATCGAAATGCAGGTCCCAGACATTTTCCAGGAGCATGCTGCGGGTGACCACGCGCCCGGCATTGCGCAGCATATATTCCAGCAGGCGGAATTCCTGGGGCTGCAGCTCCACCGGTTTTTCGCCACGATGGACGGTGCGGCGGATCAGATCCATTTCCAGGTCGCCGGCGCGCAAGGTCACCGGCGGGCCCGCCTCGCCCCGACGGGTGATGGCGTTGATCCGCGCCACAAGCTCGGCGAGGGCGAAAGGCTTGGTGAGATAATCGTCGCCGCCGACATTCAGCCCCGCCACCCGGTCG
>JAFECO010000466.1 GCA_018242085.1 Pseudomonadota bacterium | reverse complement strand
TCCGAATTTGAAAGGCGTGCGCATCGAATATGCCTGGAGCGGCACGGTGGGCATCACCGCCACGCGCATGCCCCATTTCGGACGCATCGGCAGCCGGATATTTTTCGCCCATGGCTATTCCGGCCAGGGCGTGGCGCTGGCCAATCTCGGCGGCAAGCTTCTGGCGGAAGCCGTGCTGGGCTTGCCGGAACGGTTCGATGTTTTCGCCCGCGTTCCGGCCAAAGCCTTTCCCGGCAATGCATGGCTGCGCAAGCCGCTGGTCACGGCCGGCTTGGCCTGGTTCAAGCTGCTGGATTATCTCTGAAGCTCAGCTTCCCAGAAGCTCGTGCACGGCGCGATAGCCCTGGTCCATCGCCACATCGGTATAGGCCGCCATGCCGGAATCGGAATTGGCGATGGCGATGCGGCCGAAGCGCTTGCGCCCGATCAGGTTGGGCATCCGGTCGCGGGGGGTGTCGCCGTCGCACAGGGCATTATATTCGGGCGCATAACCGTGCGGCCAGCGATTGACCGCGATGCCGGCGATATCGCGGGCCGGATCGAAGCCGCCGGCGCCAAGGCAGCGCGTCATCTGATCGCGGATGTTGCGCTCGAAAGTCTCGAACGGCGTCGCGAGCAATTCGGTGCGCCCCGCCTTGTGCTGCTCGCGCTCATTGAGGCCGGAATTGGCCGCGGCCGGCGTGCGGGTCATGTGCACCAGGATCGGCTCGTCCGGGGAACGCGGGCTGGTGAAGCTGCCGATATTGATGGTTTCGTTGAGGCTGAGGCTGGTGTGATAGCCGCCGGGCGCGGAGATGTTGCGAATGCCCAGCTTCTGGAACGCGGTCCAGTTGCGCAACGCCACGCTGGTATAGACCAGCGGCGTCTTGACCAGCTTGTGCAGGGCCGCCTTCTGCTCCGCCGGAAGCTCCGGGCAGAGATAGGGGATCATCATGTTCCAGCTGGCCAGCACGCATTGCGCCGCGTGCGCGCGATAGACTTTGCCGCCGCCGGCCGATGGCGTGTAGGCGATTTCGACACCGGTCGCGGCGTTCACGGGCCCGTTGTTGCGCGCCCGCACCACCATATGGCCCAGCCGGATGCGGACCGGATTTCCCGGCTTGTCGAGCTGGCTGTAATCGCACCGGGCGGTGACGATATCGCGGGCATCATGCCCCGGCATCGCCGCCGGTATCAGGTTGCGCACCAGAAGGCGCGCGATCGATGCGTTCCCGTCCGGATAGTGGAAATGGTAGGAGCCTTCGGAATCCACCGCGCCCGCTGGCGTGTAGCCCATGCGCGAAGTCGAGCCGCGCGGCAGGTTCAGGCCTTGGAAGCCGGGCAGCCCGCTGCCCCAGCAATCGATCGCCGAGACCGCGTCGATGCCGCAGCCCCACAGCCCGTCGGTGCGGTGCAGATAATATGTGATGACGCCAGGATCGACTTTGGCTTGGTTGAGCAGATAGTCCTTGTAGGAAAAGCGCGAAAGGCGATCCTTTTTCTGTTCCGCGCTGAGACCCGGCAGGAAGTCTTCATGGCCCGTCTCGATCCTGAGCACATCGCGCTGGACAGCCGCCGATAGCGGCGTCTTGGCCAGGAACGCTGCCAGCGCGCCGGGATCGCGCCCAGCGCCGCGGCCGCCACCGACCACCAGCTTGTCGGTCCCGAACGTCTCCTTGTCGAAGAAGGTCGCGCCTTGAAGTTTCAGCGCATTATAGACGCCGGGGTCCGCGCATTCCTTTTCCAGCTGTTCCGGATGGATGCCCAGGGTTTTCATCAA
>JAFECO010000465.1 GCA_018242085.1 Pseudomonadota bacterium | reverse complement strand
ATCCAGCGCCGCACCGGCATCGGCGTCTTGAACCAGAAGCTGGCTTACATCATGCGCAGCGGCGCGCCCGACATGCTGGACCGGATGGTGGCGAAGAATTACGGCACCATGGTGGTCCAAGCCCTGGTGGAGAAGAAGCGCGGATTGATGGCCGCGATTCAGAACGGCCGCTACACCATGGTGCCCATCGACACCTGCATCCAGGGCACGCGGCGGGTGGATGTCGAGTCTTTCTACGACCCGGCCGAATATCGCCCCCGCATCGCCGCCCTCGCCGGAAAGCCGATGTTTCTGTATTGAAGCGCCTCTAAAGAATTTCCGACAAGGGGGCGGCCACATCCTCCAGCGCGCGGCCTTCGGCGCGAATACCCAACAAGGCTTCGACCGCCGCGGCGATCAGCATCAACGCCGCGCCCAACAGATAGCCCCAGAGGATATTGCCCCGCGTGCCGGTGTCGATCAGGGCGCCGAACAGAAGCGGGCCGCCGATCCCGCCCAGCGCCGTGCCGAAGGCGTAAAAGACCGCGATGGCGCGGGCGCGCACTTCCAGGGGAAAGGATTCGCCCACGGTGAGATAGGCGGCGCTGGCGCCCGCCGACGCGAAGAAGAAATTCACTGTCCACAGCGCGGTCTGCGCCGCCGCGCTCAAGGTTCCTTGCGCGAACAGCCAGCCCGTGACCGCCATCAGCAATCCGGAAATGGCATAGCTGGCCGCGATCATGGGCTTTCGCCCCCACAGGTCGAACAGAGGCCCCAGGAGCAAGGGCCCGGCGAAATTGCCTGCCGCGAAAGGCAGGATGAACCAGCCGATGGCGCCCGCATCGATGCCATAGAAATTGGTCAAGACCAGCGCATAGGTGAAGAAGATCGCATTGTAGCAAAAGGCCTGGGCCGCCATCAGGGTGAGCCCCAGCAATGTCCGCGCCGGATATCTGGTGAACAGCGAATATATGAGATCGCCTAGCTTCGCGCCGTTGCGCGGCAGGAAGCGAATCTTTGCCGCGATCGTGCCGATGCGTTGATGCGGCGCGACCCAAGCTTCGATTCCTGTCATGACAATCTCGGCTTCTGCCGCGCGCCCGTGAATCAAAAGCCAGCGGGGGCTTTCCGGCACGAAACGCCTGAGAAACATCACCAGCCCCGCCAGCGCGCCGCCGATGATGAAGGCCAGCCGCCAGCCATAGGCGGCAGGCACCAAGGCCGGGTCCAGCACCACCAAGGATCCCAGCGCCCCCAGCGCGGCGCCGATCCAGTAACTGCCATTGACCAGAAGATCGATCCGGCCGCGCAACCGCGCCGGGGTGAATTCCTGGATGGCGGAATTGATCGCGGAATATTCGCCGCCGATGCCCGCGCCGGTCAGCGCGCGAAAAAAAACGAAAGACGGGAAATTCCACGAAAAGCCCGTGGCGATGGTGGCGATCAGATAAAGCCCCACCGTGACCAGGAACAATTTGCGCCGCCCATACTGGTCTGCCAATTGCCCGAACAGCAGCGCGCCCGTCACCGCGCCCGCGATATAGAGACTTGCGGCCAGGCCGATCTGGGTGGCGGAAAGGCCGAGCCCCGCCTTGCTTTGCAGCGCCCCCGACAGGGAGCCCACAATGGTGACTTCCAGCCCGTCGAGAATCCAGGTGACGCCCAGCGCGGCCAGGATCAGCCAATGGAATCGCGACCAGGGCAGGCGGTCCAGCCTGGCGGGAATGTCGGTGGTGAAAGCGTCTGTGGGGAGCGTCACGGACCTTTGCGGGCAATTTTCCGCTT
>JAFECO010000464.1 GCA_018242085.1 Pseudomonadota bacterium | reverse complement strand
CATCGCCGCGGCGCCCCACCCACGCCGCTCCGTCCTCTTCGCCATCTTCACGGCGGAGGAAAAGGGCCTGCTGGGTTCGCGCTATTTCGCCGCCAATCCCACCGTGCCGAAAAAGAATATCGTCGCGGACTTCAATTTCGACATGCCGCTGCCGCTCTGGCCGCTCAAGATGGTCTATCTGCCCGGCGAAACCGAAAGCACATTGGGCGCCGACGCCCGCGCCGTGGCCACGCCCATGGGGCTGGAGGTGGTGCCCGATCCCAATCCCGACCGCAACGTCTTCATCCGCGCCGACCAGTACAGCTTTGTGCGCGAAGGCGTGCCGTCGCTGTTCATGAAGTTCGGCTTCCGCAAGGGCATGCCGGAATATCAGATCGAGCATGACTGGCGCGCCAACCGCTACCATTCGCCGTCCGACGATCTGAATCAGCCCGGCATCTTCAAGGAAGACGCGGTGAAGCTGGACGCCTTTACCGCCGCCATCGCCCTGCGCGTGGCCAACGCGAACAAGCGGCCGGAATGGTTGCCCGACAGCATCTTCCGGAAAGTGGGGGAGTGACCTGCGGTACAATTTGAATTCTCAGGAGACCGCCAGCTATGGCGCCTGGAACCAAAATTGCTTTCAATATTCTGCTGCTGGTGGCGCCTTTGGCAGCTTGTAATCGACAATTGAATGAGGCAGAGGCCCGGCAAGTCGCTGCTGAAGAGTTTTCCCAGACGGTCAAGGCTTTTCACCTCGACAAGGCTGCATTCGATGGACCAATAGAATCGGAAGGGGGCGGGGCCCAATTTTTCTATGAATGGACTCTAAAGCCCAATCAACATTGGCCGAGGCCCAACGAACACCTGAGGGGAATCCTCGTATTTATTTTGCCGGACGGCCACGCCGAAGCTAATTTCATTCCTGAAGACTCTGCACAACCTTAGATCATCCTGTGCCGGTGAATAAATTATCGCGCATGCGCTTGGCTCTGCGCTTGTGTTGGGGACCGCCGCCCTTCTATCTCGCCATGATCGGGCTTGCGACAGCCTGTGCCCATTCACGCATAACTTGTCATTCCCGGCGAGCATCGACCGCACTGCGGACGATGCGAGGGAAGGGAATCCAGGTCGCGACAGCTTCGCTGTTTGAAAGGCCTGGATCCCCTTCCCTCGGCGCTATCGCGCCTCGCCGGGGATGACAACAAGTGTTTGCGGGTCGACAACCGCAACCCACGCCACGTCTCAATAAGCCGGACGCTCCTGGGTCTTCGCCGTGCCCGGAACACCCTTGGGCGGGCCATCGACTTTCTTCAAGCCGCGTGGCCCCAGCTTATAGGCGCGCCATTGCAGGTCCACGATATAGGCGTGGAGCGCGTCCGCTTCCTCCGGCGTCATGTAGGTCTTGATCAGGGGCTGGCCGATGGGGACGCTGAATTTCGGCATTCCCTGTTCCTTGTGCGTGCCGCCCAACACGATGTCCTTGAACTGCTTGTGGATGCTGCGGGGCATGTAGCGCAGGTCCGGCACTTCTCCCCCCAGCGCCCAGGCGCCGCTGCCGTCCGCTTCCGGCGAATGGCATTTCTGGCAGAAGAATTTGTTATAGACCTTGGCGCCGTTGGCGATCTGCTGTGCCGTGCCGGTCTGATCCGGCGGCGGCGGCACGGCCGGAACATAAGGCTCGATCGCGGGCATGGGCGCCTTGCCGCCGATCTTGAACGCGAACAGCCGCGCCGGCCCGCGCTTGCTTTCCAAGGTGGACATGCTGGCCGGGCTGCCGAACAACCGATAGCC
>JAFECO010000463.1 GCA_018242085.1 Pseudomonadota bacterium | reverse complement strand
TGCCCTATGCCCTGGAACGGCTGATGGCCCACCCGGCCTTTGAATGGACCGCCAAGGGGCCGGGCGATTGGAAAAGGCGCCCGGCGGGCTGGCCGCCCACCCGCTACGAAGCCAAGGCGATCAAGGGCCCGCCTAGTTACCTGGCGTTGCTGCGAAGAAGGCCTGGCCCGGCACGATCCGGTCCTGGGACGTCTGATCGCACAAGGAATAGCTGAAGCCTTTCTGGATCGCCCAGGCGCCGACTTCGCCCTTCTTGTTGATCGCCAGATAGCCCACCTGCTCCATCTTGGCGTCGGGCTTTTTCTTCAAGATGCGCTCGACCGCTTCCTTGCAGGCCTCTTGCGGGCTCCTGCCCTGGCGCATCAATTCCACCACCAGGAAGCTGCCCACGCTGCGCATCACTTCTTCGCCCACGCCGGTGGACGTCGCGCCGCCGATATCGTTGTCGACATAAAGACCGGCGCCGATGATCGGGCTGTCGCCTACCCGGCCGCGCACTTTCCAGGCCATGCCGGAGGTGGTGCAGGCGCCGGAGAGATTGCCCTTGGCGTCGATCGCCAGCATGCCGATGGTGTCGTGGTTCTTGGCGCCGCCCGGCGTACCGAGGCCATAGGATTTGGTTTCGATATTGGCCTGGGGACTGTATTTGGCGGTTTTAAGCCATTCCTGCCAGGCTTTTTTCGATTCCGGGGTCAGCAATTCCTCGCGCTTGAAGCCTTGCTCGATGGCGAATTTGGTGGCGCCTTCGCCCGCCAGCATCACATGCGGCGTCTTCTCCATCACCGCGCGCGCCACCGAAATCGGATGAGCGATATATTCCATCGCCGCCACCGAACCGGCATTGCCATGCTCGTCCATGATGCTGGCATCCAAGGTCACATGCCCGTCGCGGTCGGGATAACCGGCGCGGCCCACCGTGTGATTGCGCAGATCGGCTTCGGGAATTTTTACGCCGGCTTCCACCGCATCCAGCGCCCGCCCGCCCTTGGACAAGATCGCCCAGGCCGCCTTGTTGGCGGCGACGCCGAACGGCCAGGTCGAAACCACGCAAGGAAGTTTCATCTGGATGTCGCCCTTGGCGGCCGTGGCGGCCGATGCTGGCCTGGCGAGCAGGGCAGGGGCAAGCAGCGATGCTTTAAGGATGGTGCGGCGGTCGGTCATGATCGGTTCCCAGCAAGAGGCCGGTTAAGGCACTCGCTTTTCCGTCCGCCGTCAATCAGGTTGGAACCGGAACCGCCGTTTCACCTGTCGTTTTCCCATCACAATATTGTATGAAAGCGCCATGAAAGAACGCGACCCCGGCTTTTTCTCCGGCCTCCATGCCAGCGATTTCATGGGCATAGGCATCGCCTTTATGTTTTCCCTGGGCGCTTTCTATCTTTTGTGGCGGATGATGTTCGGCCCGCCTTTGTTCGAGCCCGCCATTCAAGGGCAAATCAAGGCGATTAACGCTATCGAGGCCCGGGATGCGCCCCCGCCGGTCCAGCCCGATATCCACACCGGACCCGGCGAAGTCAGTGTCGGAATTATGCCTTCTAAGAAAAAATAGCCCCCCCGGCCTTCGCATCGCAAGCGCTGCTACGGCCACCTCCCCCGTCAGCGTGCTTTGCACGCACGGGGGAGGCGGGGCACGGCCAAGACGCACCAGGCGCCAAGCCTTGATATTTGCGTGTTCCGGGCGTACATACCCGCCATCCCTAACAACAAGACCTGTTGTGTGGCGGCCGCAAGGTCGCCGCGGGGAAGAACTTTTTATTTGCCCCAATGCGCGCGCATTGG
>JAFECO010000462.1 GCA_018242085.1 Pseudomonadota bacterium | reverse complement strand
ACGAACGGCAAGATGAAGGTCTGAAAGGACGCGCCCTTGCGGAAATGCCAGCCCTCAAGCCCCTTCAGCCGCCGCCACAATAGATCCTGGAGTCCCGGTTCCCGCCTCTGTTTTTGTCGCTCTGGCTCACGCCAACGCTCTAGCGGACGCTTGCGCTGCATCGGCATTCAGAGCGGAATATTGTCGTGCTTCTTCCAGATCTGCGCCACCTGCTTGTTCTTGAGCATGCGCAGGGAGCGGGCGATCCGCCAGCGCGTGGAATGGGGCCGGATCACGTCGTCGATATAGCCGCGCGACGCCGCGACGAAGGGATTGAGGAAACGATCCTCATATTCCTTGGTCCGCGCCGCCAATGCCTTGGCGTCATCAGCATCCTTGCGGAAGATGATCTCAACCGCGCCCTTGGCGCCCATCACCGCGATCTGGGCCGTGGGCCAGGCGTAATTGACGTCGGCGCGCATATGCTTGGACGCCATCACGTCATAGGCGCCGCCATAGGCCTTGCGGGTGATCACCGTGACTTTGGGCACCGTGGCTTCGGCATAGGCGAACAGGAGCTTGGCGCCATGCTTGATGATGCCGCCATGCTCCTGGGCCGTGCCGGGCATGAAGCCGGGCACATCGACAAAGGTCACCAGGGGAATGTTGAAGCAATCGCAGAAACGCACGAACCGTGCCGCCTTGCGGCTGGCGTCGGAATCCAGAACGCCCGCCAGCACCATGGGCTGGTTGGCGACGAAGCCCACTGTGGCGCCTTCGATCCGGCCGAATCCGGTGATGATGTTGCGGGCGAAGGCTTCGCCCACCTCGAAGAAATCGCCCTCGTCGATGACCTTGAGGATCAGTTCCTTCATGTCATAGGGCTTGTTGGCGCTGTCGGGAATCAGCGTGTCCAGCGACATGTCATGGCGGCGCGGATCGTCTTCCACCGGCCAGACCGGGGTCTTGTCGCGATTGTTGAGCGGCAGGAAATCATACAGACGGCGAATTTCCTCCAGGCAGGTGACGTCATTGTCATAGGCGCCGTCGGCCACCGACGAGCGCACGGTATGCACTTTCGCGCCGCCCAATTCTTCCGGGGTCACATCTTCATGGGTCACGGTCTTGGTGACGTCGGGACCGGTGATGAACATGTAGGACGTGCCGGCAACCATGAAGACGAAATCGGTCAGGGCCGGGGAATAGACATCGCCGCCCGCGCACGGCCCCATGATGACGGAGATCTGCGGCACCACGCCGGACGCCAGCACATTGCGCTTGAAGACTTCGCCGAAACCCGCCAGCGCCGCGACGCCTTCCTGGATGCGGGCGCCGCCGGAATCGAACAGCCCGATCACCGGCGCGCCATTCTGCATCGCCATGTCCATGATCTTGCAGATCTTGTCGGCATGCGCTTCGGAAGTGGAGCCGCCCAGGACGGTGAAGTCCTTGGCATAGACATAGGCCATGCGGCCATTGATCGTGCCCCAGCCGGTGACCACGCCATCGCCGGGGATGCGGTTCTTTTCGGTGCCGAATTCGGTGCCGCGATGTTCGACGAACATGTCGAATTCTTCGAAGCTTCCGGGGTCGAGCAGAAGCTCGATCCGTTCGCGGGCGGTAAGCTTGCCCCGCGCGTGCTGGGCAGCCACGCGGGCTTCGCCGCCCCCCGCCTTTGCCAGGGTCCGGCGCGCTTCCAGTTCGGAAATGATCTCTTTCATGGGTGATAGAGTGAGGTCGCCCAGCGGCTCGGTCAAGCCTGCCAAATCCGACACTGACCGCTAGAAAAAAGCTGGGAGC
>JAFECO010000461.1 GCA_018242085.1 Pseudomonadota bacterium | reverse complement strand
GACCGCGTTCAATGTCGCCATCCCGCTGCCGAGCATGATCGCCGGCACGATCAGGAACCCGCCGCCGATCCCGAAGAATCCCGACAGAAAGCCAACCACCGATCCTGTCCCGGCCAGACGAACGGCGATTGCCGGATTGATGCGGACATCCGGATCGCCCGCCGCCGCCCGGCCGCCGAACATGGCGCCGGCAACCATCAGCATCATCAGGCCGAACAGAAAGAGAAGATGCTGCCCGTTGACGCGCTGGCCGAGAAAGGCGCCGAGGGCCGCGCCCAGAACACCGGCCAGGGCGAATACGGCCGCGCAGGGCCACTTCACGGTGCCCGCCCTGGCATGTGCGACAAGGTTGGCGAAGGCGTTGGCGGAAACCGCCAGCGCGCTGGTCCCGATGGCAACATGCGCGTCCTTCACGCCCACGACATAGACGAGAAGCGGAACCGCAAGGATGGAACCTCCGCCGCCCAGCAGCCCAAGCGCAAAACCCACCAGGCTGCCGGACGCGAACGTGACAAGTGCGCTCATGTCGCGGGACGGCGATTCCAGGGAAGAATGCCGAGCAGCCTGGCCATTCCGCACCATCCGGAAACGCCGGCGAACATCAAGCCCATGCCGACAAAGCCCGCCAGCGCCAGAAACATGGGATGGACGAGCCAAGCCAGCATCACGCCCGCGAACACCAAGGCACCGGCCACGATCTGGACCTGCCGCTGCATTTCAATCGGGCGGCCGCGGTCGATACGGGTGGGATAGCCAGAGGCTTTCCAGGCCGCCAGGCCCCCTTCCAGAATATGGGCTTCGCCGGATCCGAAGCACGCCAGCCGGCCTTCATTCTCAAATGTGCGCCGGCCGCTCTGGCAGTGATAGATCAGCGACTTTCCGCTTGGCAGACCGGCCAGGGCGCTCTCGTTTGAAGCGGACAGGGGACACGAAAGCGCGCCGGGAATCGCCTCCCGCGCCCGCTCCATCGGCTCGCGGATATCGACCAGAACGGCCGAACCCTCGATCAGGCGGCGGCGGGCTTCGGCTGGGCTTATGACGGACAGACTCATGACATCATCCTTTGCAGTAGATTTCATACAGAAGCGCCAGCACGCGCGCCGCGCGCGGATCCGCAATGCGGTAATAGATGGATTGGGCTTCGCGGCGGGTTGCCACCAGCCCTTCCTCGCGCAGCTTGGTCAGATGCTGGGACAGGGCGGACTGACCCAATCCCGACCGCTGCACCAGATCGCCGGCCGTCCGCTCCCCCCCGACCAGATCGCACAGCACCCTCAGCCGCGCTTCATGCGAAAGCGCACGCATGAGAGACGCGGCGTCGCCGGCATGCTTGCGCATGGCTTTCAGGTCTTTGGCGGGCGAGCTCAAGATCTTTCCTTTTGCTGTTTTATATATTAGTATCTTCTAATATATAGAGTCAAGCGGAGCCAAGAACGTGATCCCCGACATTCAGGCCTTTTTCGACGAGCAGACTTTTACGGTCACATATCTCGTGAGCGACCCTCAAAGCCGCCTGGCGGCGATCATCGATCCCGTGCTGGATTACGATCCCAAGTCCGCCCGCACATCGACCAAATCCGCCGATTCCGTTCTGGCTGCCGCAAAGGCCAAGGATCTGAGCGTGGAATGGATCCTGGAAACGCATGCCCATGCGGATCATCTGTCCGCCGCCGCTTATCTCAAAGGCCTCACCGGCGCGAAAATCGCCATTGGAGAGCATATCGTTCAGGTGCAAAAAACATTCGCACCCATTTTCAATGCAGGCGACGTCACCGGCGACGGCAC
>JAFECO010000460.1 GCA_018242085.1 Pseudomonadota bacterium | reverse complement strand
GCGCGATCTTGAGTCAGGCGTTGAGACCGCCCAGCGATAGATATTTGATTTCCAGGAAATCTTCCATGCCGTATTTGGAGCCTTCGCGGCCGATGCCGGATTCCTTGACGCCGCCGAACGGCGCCACCTCGGTCGAGATCAGACCGTCATTGATCCCGATCATGCCATATTCCAGCTGCGCGGCGACGCGCATGATCCGGCCCACATCGCGGGCATAGAAATAGGCGGCCAGGCCATATTCGGTATCGTTGGCCATGGCGATCGCTTCCTGCTCGTTCTGGAAGCGGTAGATCGCGGCGACGGGGCCGAAGATTTCTTCCCGCGCCATCCGCATGCCCGCGGTCACGCCCGTCAGGATGCTGGGCTCGTAGAAGGTCCCACCCAACTCCGACGGCTTGCCGCCGGATACGATCCTGGCGCCTTTTTGCAAGGCATCGGCAACCAGGCGCTCCACCTTGTCGATGGCCTTTGCGTTGATCAACGGGCCCTGGGCCACATTCGCCGCATTGCCGTTGCCCAGCTTCAGCTTCGCCACCCGGTCGCGCAGCTTTTCGACAAAAGCGTCATGAACCTTGTCCTGGACCAGGATGCGGTTGGCGCAGACGCAGGTCTGGCCCATGTTGCGGTATTTGCTCACCATGGCGCCGTCGGCGGCCGCGTCCAGATCGGCATCGTCGAACACGATGAAGGGCGCATTGCCGCCCAGCTCCAGCGATACTTTCTTCACCGTCGAGGCGCATTGGGCCATCAGCTTTTTCCCCACCGGCGTCGAGCCGGTGAAGGAGAATTTCCGCACCAGCGGATTTTGCGTCAGCTCCAGCCCGACTTCGGCCGCGCTCGTCGATGTGACGATGTTGAACACGCCGGGCGGAAATCCGGCGCGATGGGCCAGTTCGGCCAGGGCGAGGGCGGATAGCGGCGTTTCCTCGCTGGGCTTGACCACGACGCTGCAACCCGCTGCCAGCGCCGGCGCCACTTTGCGGGTGATCATCGCGGCCGGAAAATTCCACGGCGTGATCGCGGCCACCACGCCGATGGCTTCCTTGAGCACCAGGATCTGCTTGCCGGATTGCACCGCCGGAATCACATCGCCATAGGCGCGCTTGGCTTCCTCGGCGAACCATTCGACGAAAGACGCCGCGTAAGCGATTTCGCCCCGCGATTCCGTCAGGGGTTTGCCCTGTTCGGCGGTCATCAGCTGCGCCAGATCTTCCTGCGCGGCCATGATGAGGCCGAACCATTGGCGCAGGATGGCGCTGCGTTCCTTGGCGGTTCTTCGCTTCCAGCCCGGCAACGCATTGGCTGCCGCCTGGATCGCCGCTTGCGTGTCCACGCCGCCGCAATCGGCGACATCGGCAAGCCGCTCGCCGGTTGCGGGATTGGTGACGGCGAAGCGTCTTGCAGAGGCCGCCTCGATCCATTGGCCGTTGACAAAGGAACGGTCGCGCAGAAGCGCCGTATCTTTCAGGGCGGGCATCAGAGTTTGAGCGCGTTGGCGACGGCGGGGTGGGTGATTTTGCCGGCTTTGACGTTGAGGCCGAGGGCAAAGCCGGGATCTGCGGCGAGGGCGGCGTCGGCGCCCTTGTTGGCCAGGGCATAGACATAGGGCGCCGTGGCGGCATTGAGCGCATAGGTCGAGGTGAGGGGGGCCGCGCCCGGCATGTTGGCCACGCAGTAATGGATGATGCCCTCCACTTCGAAGGTGGGATCGGCATGGGTGGTGGGATGGCTGGTCTCAAAACAGCCCCCCTGGTCGATCGCCACATCCACCAGCACCGAGCCCTTG
>JAFECO010000045.1 GCA_018242085.1 Pseudomonadota bacterium | reverse complement strand
CGGTCCCTGATTGCGGGCATTGTCCCCAATGCCAAGATCCATAGTGCGATGCTGCACTCCGGCCCCTGAGCGAATCACGACGCTTGGGTTCAGCGTATCGTTTTTCGCGCAAGGCTGGGGATAAATGCGCGGGCCATTGCGTCAAGCTTTTGCGAAAGCGCGTGCCGTTTCGAGACTAGGACGACGTCTCGGCGGATATGGTTTCGCGCTGCCAGAGCCGGCGCATCTTGGTATCGGCTTCCGGCGCGAAGTTGAACCAGGCGGCTTTGTCGTGCGTGGTGTCCACCACGATCAGCGTGTCGAGCTTGCCCAGTTTCTGGATGAGCTCGCTGCGAATCGTATTGATGGAAACCTCGCTGACCAATATCCAGGCCTGCGGCATGAACTGGAATGAAGCCCCGAACTGGGAAATCTCGTCTTCCAAGGCGCTGATGGAGCCGGATTTCATTTCGGCGGCGATGATGTAGCGGCTCCGCGCTCCGGCGGGGCGGCTGTCACGCCCGAATTTGACGGGAGAGGGATCGGGCTGGCGTGGCTGGGTGGCCGCTTGCGGCTGGCCGGGCGCGGGAAACAGCGATGCCAGGTCGCTGTCTTCGCTGGCATAGCGCATCCGCTCTTCGCCGTCGCGCGCAACCAGGGAATGGGGCGCAAGACGCCCTTCGCCCTGGAACTGCTTCATCTGTTCCAGCGAATAGGGGCCGTAGGAGCGGCCAGCAACGCTGATGGTCCAGGTCGTGGACATGGAATTTCTTCAACCGGATTCGCACACAAGATTAGGCTCGCAGGACGCCGAGGACAATCGCTTCAAAGCGCATGGTTCGGGGCGCCTGAATGCAAAACGGCCGGGCAGCGTCTGCCCGGCCGTTCTGCTCATTTGACGCTGGTCTTACATGAACTCCCACTCACCGCCCCGGCGGCGGCAAGCGGTGCCATGGCGGTCAAATTCGCGGCCATGACGATAGACCACCTGGGTGAAGTCCCGGCACTGCATGCGGCCGCGATAATATTCGCGGTCGGTCACCACATAGCCGCGATTGGGTCCGCGGTTCCAATCATAACGGCGGCCCACTGGGCCCCTGAAACTGTCGCGATAGGAACGGGCCGCGGCCGGCCGGTCGTCGCAATCCATGTCCCGCGCGACGGCGTTGCCGGCCAGGCCGCCCAGGAGCGCGCCGCCGACGATGCCAAGGCCGTTGCCGTGGGTGGCAAACCCGCCCAGAACGCCGCCGCCAAGCGCGCCCAGAACCGTTCCGCCCGTGTGATCGCGGCCGCTGCATTCATCCGCGAAAGCGCCGGTGCCGCTTATCCCCAATATCAGGGCCGCAGCGGCGATCATCATGCTCTTCTTGGTCAACATCCTTGTCTCCGTTCAAATGGTTTTTGGATCAATCGAAGCGCCAGTTCCCGCCGGTCTCGCGGCAAGCCGAACCGCTGCGGGTGCTGCTGCTGCCGTCGGGCCGGTAGGAGGTCTCCGTGAATTCGCGGCACACCAGGCCGCCACGGCGGAATTCCCGCGTCGGCGTGAAATAGCCATACGACCTGTCATGACGCCAATCATAGCGCTGGCCCAGATTGCCGTTCAGGCCGTCGGCATAGACGCGGAAAGCGACCGGCTGGGCGTCGCAATCGATGTCGCGCGAGACCGTGTTGCCCAGAAGGCCGCCCAGAATGGCGCCCCCGACCACCGCGCCGCCATTTCCATGGCTGGCCGCGCCGCCGATCAACCCGCCCGCCAGCGCGCCGAAGATCGTGCCGGCGGCGGCATTGCCGCGGCGGCATTCGGCTTCGTAGCGTCCTTGTTCGTAATAGACCCCGCTGGGCGGGGGCGGAGGACCATAAGCGGGAGGGGGAGGCGGCGGCGGACCGCCGAAATCGCGATCGGCGCCGCGGATGCGGCGATAGCGTCCGTTGCGGTCGTAATAGCCGTTCTGGTCATAGCGGCTGTAATAGCCATAGGGATCATTGCCGCGCGGTATCGGCTGCGCCTCTGCGATGATCGTGCCGATCGCCAAGATCGCCGTGGCGGCCAACAAAATTCGCTTCACGAGCATGATCTTTCTCCCTGGATATTCCGCTCTGCTGTCTCCAGCTTTTGCAAAATCCGCTGAACCTTGTCTGAACGGATTGAGGCGGGAATTGGGCGCTCCAGCAAATCCTGCGCAATGATAACATTCGGACAGGTCGGGCGTTCCGGTGCTGAAAAAGCGGAATAAAAACTAAGCAATAAAATAACCGATTACCGACCAGGCACCGTTCTCCAGCACCAGAGTCACGCTCTCCACACCAGCCGCTTTATGGGCGAACGCCGAATCGTAACGGACGGTCGCATATTGGCCGTCGCGCATGCCGGGAAGTGTCTTGGTCATCTTCACGTCTTTGAGCGCGCGCGAGGAAACCGCGCCCAGGGGCTCGCGCGCGTCGCGCATCTTCTGTGTCCAAGGATCGATGGCGAGTTTTCCGCGGCCGGCGGCGCCCATCTGTCGATAGGCATCGGCATAATTCTGGTCGTCGATCAAAGTCATCCATTGCTTGGCGCGATCGTCCGGCGACATCGTCATGGAAGTGGCGGGCATGGCGCCGGCGGCCGCAGGCGCCGAAATCAGCAATGAGAACGCGATAACCAGCCACGCCATCGAACAATTCCGGCTCAATACCGGAAATTCAAACGGACGGAGAAAGCAAAAGTTCCGGCGATCGGCCCGCTGTCAGTAAGTTCGCGCCTTGGGAGCGATATACTGGACGTCCTGAGTGAGCGTGTAGGTGTGCACCGGGCGGTAATCGATACGGGTCTTGCCCGTCTCCGGATCGAGCCATGCCAAAGTGTGCTTCATCCAGTTTTGGTCATCGCGCTGGGCGAAGTCTTCGCGGGCATGCGCGCCCCGGCTTTCCTGGCGGTTGGCGGCGCCTTCGATGGTGACGACCGCCTGCTGGATGAGATTGTCGAATTCCAGAGTCTCCACCAGATCGGTGTTCCAGATCATCGAACGGTCGGTGACGCCCAGATCGGCACGCTGGGCATAAATTTCCTGGATGCGGCGCTTGCCCTGTTCAAGGCTTTCGCCGGTGCGGAACACGGCCGCATCGTCCTGCATCGCCTTCTGCATCGCCTTGCGCAGCACGGCCGTGGGCGTCTTGCCTTTGGCGTAGCGGAAATGGTCGAAACGGGCCAGGGCGGCATCGCCCGCGCCCTTGGGCAGGTCCGGCTGGCCGCCATTGCCGCGCAATTCCTTCGCTGCCTGCAGGCCCGCCGCCTTGCCGAACACCACAAGGTCGATCAGCGAGTTGGAGCCCAGCCGGTTGGCGCCATGCACCGAAACGCAGGCCGCTTCGCCCACCGCCATCAGGCCATGCACCACTGTGTCCGGGTTGCCGTTCGCCAAAGTCAGGGCGTCGCCGGTATAGGCGCAAGGAATGCCGCCCATATTGTAATGGACCGTCGGCAGCACCGGGATCGGCTCCTTGGTCACGTCCACGCCCGCGAAAATGCGCGCCGATTCCGAAATACCGGGCAGGCGTTCGTGGATGATCTTGGGATCCAGGTGCGACAGATGCAGATGAATATGATCCTTGCCCGGACCCACGCCGCGGCCTTCGCGGATTTCGATGGTCATGGCGCGGCTCACCACGTCGCGCGAGGCCAGGTCCTTGGCGTTGGGCGCATAGCGCTCCATGAAACGCTCGCCTTCGGAATTGGTGAGGTAGCCGCCTTCGCCGCGCACCCCTTCGGTGATCAGGACGCCGGCGCCGAAAATGCCGGTGGGATGGAATTGCACGAACTCCATGTCCTGCAGGGGCAGGCCCGCGCGCAACACCATGGCATTGCCGTCGCCGGTCTGGGTGTGAGCCCCGGTGCAAGTCGAATAAGCGCGGCCATAGCCGCCCGTCGCCAGGATCACGCGATGGGCGCGGAAGCGGTGGATGGTGCCGTCGTCCAGATTCCAGGCCATCACGCCCCTGATGGCGCCGTCATCCATGATCAGGTCGAGCGCGAAATATTCGATGAAGAAATTGACTTCCTGTTTCACGCATTGGCCGTACAGCGTGTGCAGCATGGCATGGCCGGTGCGGTCCGCCGCCGCGCAGGTGCGCTGCGCGATGCCTTGGCCGTAATTGCTGGTCATGCCGCCAAAGGCGCGTTGATAGATCTTGCCATCCTCGGTGCGCGAAAAGGGCATGCCGAAATGTTCCAATTCGTAGACCGCTTCCGGCGCATTGCGGCATAGATATTCGATGGAGTCCTGGTCGCCCAGCCAGTCCGATCCCTTGACCGTGTCGTACATATGCCAGCGCCAATCGTCCTGGCCCATATTGCCCAGCGAAGCGGCAACCCCGCCCTGTGCCGCCACCGTGTGGCTGCGGGTGGGAAACACTTTGGTGATGCAGGCGGTCTTCAGGCCCTGGGTCGCGCATTCCAGGGTGGCGCGCAGTCCCGCGCCGCCGGCGCCCACGACAACAACGTCAAAAGTGTGGTCGACGATTTCATAAGCGGGCATGGACGTCTCTGATTTTGGAAATGGAATTCAAGACAAGGATCAAGTGGAAGCGGCGATGCGGATCAAGGCGAAGATGCAGGTGACCATGGTGGCGATCATCATGAAACGGATCAGCAGGAGGCAGAAAATCTTCGTTCCCGTGCCGTGAACATAATCGTCCACCACCACCTGCAGCCCCAAGGACATGTGGTACAGCATGGTCGCGGCGAAAGCGGCCATCAGCAGCGCATTCAAGGGCTGCGCCAGAAAGCTGAGGATCGCCACTTCATTGGTGCCGATCAGGCCCAGTATCGCATAGGTGAACCACAAGCCCAGCGGCACCAGCGCGATCGCGGTGATGCGCTGACGCCAGAAATGCCCGGTGCCCGAATGGGCGGCGCCCAGACCCTGAACCCTGTGCAAGGGAGTGCTCATTGCAGATACCCCCCATGGCCGGTCCAGACAAACGCGAAGATCGCGACCGCGATCAGCAACGACAGAACATAGACCAGCGAACCGGTCTGAGTGGCGGTCACTTTGCTGAAGCCATATCCCATGTCCCAGGCCAGATGGCGGATGCCGTTCAGCATGTGGAACGCCAGGGACCAGGCAAAGCCGAACAGGATGATGAGCCCAATCGGCGTTGCCGCCACCACCATGAAACTTTCATACCCTTCCGGACCGTTGGAAACCGACACCAGCCACCAGGCCAGCACCAAAGTGCCGACCGCCAACGCGATGCCGGTGGCACGGTGGGTGATGGAGGCCAGCATGGTCACTTGCCAGCGATAGATGCTCAGATGGGGGGAGAGGGGGCGTTCATGGCCCGGTCTTTGCGGATGATCCGCCATCAAACCCTCGAAAATGCTGCTTTGCGAACCGGGCGGAGTTTAGGGGCGAAGCCCCGTTAGTCAACCGCACAGAATGCCCATTTTTCCCCGGTTTTTGCTGTCGCACCGGCGGGCGCTTTGCGGCATTGTCGCGCCCCGTGGGGCAGACCGAATCCGTTGGGGCAGAAAGCAGGCGCGGGCCGCTGCGCGGGGCAAGGCTTGCGCTGGGCGTAACCGTCCTGACGGGCCTTTTTCTCGCCATTGCCGTGTGGAACGGCTTTCCTCTGGTCTTCTACGATACCGGCGGCTATCTGGCCGAAGGCCTTGAAGGCATCTTTCTGGCCGAGCGCTCGCCGGTCTATTCGCTTCTGCTGCGCGTCATGGGGGCCGGCTACAGCCTCTGGCCGGTGGTGATTCTGCAAGCGGGCCTGACCGCCTGGCTGATCGCCGAGACCGCCCGCATCGAAGTCCCCGGATTGTCGCTGAAGGCGCTGATCGGCATCGGGCTGGCGCTGATGCTGATGACCGGCATCGGATGGTACACCGGCCAGGTCGAGCCGGACTGCATGACCGCGCTGGTGGTGCTGGGTGCCTATCTTCTGGTGTTCCGCACCGAGGTTCTGGGGCGCATGCGCATTCTTCTCATCGCCCTTGCCACCGGGCTGGCGGTCGCTTGCCATCCCTCGCATCTGGGACTGTTGGGAGGCCTTCTTCTGATCGCGATTGTCTTGCGGCTGGCACGCCCATTTCTGGTGCGGAAAATCCTTCCCGCCGCCGGGGCGCTGCTTGTCGCCTTGGCCCTGATCTTCGCCAGCAATTATGTTCTCACCCGCCAGCTGTTTCTCACCCGTTCGGGCTCGGTGTTCGTTTTTGCGCGGCTGATGCAGGACGGCATCGTCAAGCGGCTCCTGGACGAGACATGCCCGCAATCCGGCTACCGGCTTTGCGCCTACAAAAACCGTCTCAAGACCCGCGCCGATGCCTGGCTATGGGCGCCCGACAGCCTGTTCAAGGCACGGGGCGGCTTTCGCGGCGATCATAGCGAGGAAAATCGCATCATCGCCGACAGCATTCGCCGGTATCCGTTTTTGCAGATCCGGGCGGCGGTGCGCGATTCCGCGCGGCAATTTTTCGCCTTCAAGACCGGCGACGGAATCGAGTCGCAGGAATGGGTGCTGAAGCCCGATTTCGAGAAAATGGCCCCTGGACAACTTTCCCGCTATCTGGCGGCCCGCCAGCAGCAGGGACGATTGCGTTTTGAAACCCTCAACATGATTCACGTCACGGTGGGGATGCTGTCGCTTTTGGCCCTGTTGCTGCTGCTTCAGCGGGCGCTGATTCGCGGGCAGGGGAGCGAAGCGGCCCTGCCGGGCCTGGTGCTGATCGCCTTGATCGGCAACGCCATCATCTGCGGAACCTTCTCCAACCCCCATGACCGCTATCAGTCGCGGATAATCTGGCTGCCGGCGCTGGTTTTCCTTCTGGCGCGAACGCGAAATCCCGGCGTCTTGCGGCCCCAGGAGGAATCCGGCACTTAGGCCCTTGCAGAAAGGCCGTGCCATGTCCCGCAACATCAAGATTGCGCCTTCGATCCTGTCGGCGGATTTTTCGCGGCTGGGCGCCGAAATCGAAGCCATCGAAGCGGCGGGGGCCGATCTCATCCATGTCGATGTGATGGACGGGCATTTCGTGCCCAACATCACCATCGGTCCCATGGTGGTGAAGGCGCTGCGGCCGCACGCCAAAAAGCCGTTCGATGTCCATCTGATGATTTCGCCGGTCGATCCTTATCTGGACGCCTTCGCCGAGGCGGGCGCGGACGGGCTCACCGTGCATCCGGAAGCAGGGCCTCATGTCCATCGCACGCTTCAGCATATCCGCAAGCTGGGCAAGAAGCCGGGTGTGGTGCTCAATCCCGGCACGCCGATCGAAGCGATCGACAATCTGATGGATCTGGTCGACCTGATCCTGATCATGACCGTCAATCCGGGCTTCGGCGGCCAAAGCTTCATCGAAAGCCAGATCGGAAAAATCGAAGCGGCGCGCAAACGCATCGATGCGCAGAAAAAAATAGATGGCCGGAACATCGCGCTGGAAGTCGATGGCGGGATCACGCCGGAGACGGCGCGGCGCGCCATCGCCGCGGGCGCCGATACGCTGGTGGCGGGAACCGCTGTGTTCCAGGGCGGCCCGTCGCGCTACGCCGCCAATATCGCCGCTCTCAGGGCATGACGATGCGCGCGGCGGTTCCCCTGAACCTGCTGCCGGAAATGCTGAAGGCCCTGGGTTGGCAGGCCTTGGCGCCGCTTCGGACCGGGATGCGGCGCAACTGGTTTTACCGCCGTCTGCTGCGCGGACCCTTGGCCGATCACATCGCGTTCCATCCGCAAGACTTTCAGCCCCGCCGCCTGGAAGATGCGGACGCCTTGCTGCGCGGGCGTTTTCGCTTCGCGGGGGAAAGCGTCGACGTGCCGGAAGGCCGCTCGGTGTTCGATGCCGCTCCACCATCCGCCGCTTGGGCGGAAGCCCTGCACGATTTTTCGTGGCTGGCATCCTTGTCGTCGGCGGGCGGCGAGGCGTCGCGCCAGCTCGCCATCGAACTGATCGGGCAATGGATCAAGCGCCATGGCCGCTATTCGGAACCGGCCTGGGCGCCGCATGTGATGGGCCGGCGGCTGATCACGATCTTCTGTCATAGCCGCCCGGTGATCACCAATTCCGACATGATGTGGCGATCCAGGCTATTCGTCAGCCTGCGCGAGCAAGCCCGGATGCTGGAGCGCATCTGCGCCGAGGCACCGGACGGCTTGCCCCGCCTGGACGCGGCGGCGGCGCTGGCTTTGTCCGGCATCTGCATGGACGACAGCACCACGCGGCTGGCGGCGGGTCTGGAACGGCTTGAGATCGAGATCGAACGCCAGATCCTGCCCGATGGCGGTCATGTCGGCCGCTCGCCCGAAGACCTGCTGCTGGCCTATCACGCGCTCACCATGGTGATGGACGCATTGATGGCGGCGGATCTGGAGCCGCCCCACGGCCTGCGCAATGCGCGCGACCGCATGGCCCCGATGCTGCGCTTCTTCCGTCATGGCGATGGCGCGCTGGCGTTGTTTCAAGGCGGCCAGGAAGGCAATCCGCGCACGATCGCGAACCTTCTGTCCCGCGACGAGGTGCGCGGCCAGCCCTTTGGTCACGCCCGCCATTCCGGCTATCAGCGCCTGGCGGCGGGGCGCAGCCAGATCCTGCTCGATTGCGGCCGCGTGCCGGAAGGCGCTTTCGCGAACCGCGCGCATGCCGGCTTCTTAGGGTTGGAAATGAGTTCGGGAACGCACCGGCTGGTGGTCAATTGCGGCGCCGGGGGCAAAAATCAGCGCGGCTGGGATGCCGCGCTCCGGGTCACCGCCGCCCATTCCACTTTGACGCTGGCGGACAAATCCAGTGCCCAGGTCCTGCCGCCGGGGTTGGCGCGCGATCTGCTGGGCCCCAGGCTGGTCGGCGGGCCCAAACGGCCTTTGACCCGGCGCAGCGAAACCGCGCTGGGCTGGACCGTGGAAGCCAGCCATGATGCCTATGTGCCGGAACAGGGCCTTCGGCATGAACGCAAAATCACCCTGTCGCCGCAGGGCCAGATGGTGACCGGGGCAGACCGGATCGTGCCGGTGACGACGCG
>JAFECO010000459.1 GCA_018242085.1 Pseudomonadota bacterium | reverse complement strand
GCTCAGGCTTCTCGCCGATCCCGCCAGCTTCACCGGCCGCGCGGAAATCTGGCAGGCGATCCTGGCCTATATGCACGACCATCCCTTGTTGGGGGCGGGCTTCGGCACCATGGCGCACACCGGCACCCTGTCGCCGCTGCACAATTATGCCCGCGGCAATTGGGTGGAGACCATCGCCGACAGCCATAATGGCTATCTGCAGATCCTGGCCACCACCGGCGGCATCGGCCTTTTCCTGGCGTTACTCGCCATGGTGGCGGACCCGCTGTATCGTTTCTGGCCGCTGGAGCCCGCCCGCACGGGGCTCAAGGCGCTTTTGTTCGCGATCTTTATTTTCGTGCTCCTGCACAATTTCCTGGAGACCGACTTCCTGGAAAGCGACAACAGCCTGTGGTTCGCCTTTCTGGTCATGCTGGCCAGCCTCAAAACCCGCGACATTTCCTTAACCCTGCGCCCCTAGACTCAGGGGGCGATGGCCACGCCCTTCTTTTCCGTGATCGTGCCGGTGTTCAACCGCGCCTCCCTGCTGGGCGCGACGTTGCGCTCGGTTCTGGCCCAGAGTTGCCAGGATTTCGAGATCATCGTGATCGATGACGGCTCCAGCGACAATCCCCGTGCCGTGGTGGAAAGCCTGAACGATCCCCGTATCCGCTTCATCCACCAGGAGAACCAGGGCGGCGGTACCGCCCGCAACACCGGCATCAATGCCGCATCGGGCCGCTTCATCGCGCCGCTGGATTCCGACGACACCTTCCTGCCCCATCACCTGGAAAGCATGAAGGCGCTTTTGGACGGTACCGAGAATGTGGTCGGCTATGCCCGCATCCTGGTCGATCGCGGCGATGGCCGCACCATGCTGAAGCCGCCCCGTGCCATTCGCCCCGATGAAGACATGGGCGAATATACGCTGTGCGAGCGGGGCTTCGTTCCCACCATCACCATCGTGGTGGCGCGGCAGATGGCGCAGCGCGTGCGCTATCATCCCAAGCTGCGTGCCGCCGAGGATGTCGACTTCGCCATTCGCCTCGCTCTGGAAGGCTGCGTCTTCCGGATGCTGGAAGCGCCGGGGGCAATTTGGCGCGATCATGACGATCCCAGCCGCGCCTCCGCCCGCAATAAGGCGGATGAGTTCGGCGCGTGGCTGACGCAGATGAAGCCCTTTCTCACCGTCCAGGCCTGGCATGGCGGGCGCGGCTGGCCTTACGCCAAGATGCTGGCCCATAACGGCCGCAAGATGGAAGCCTTGCGCCTTTATCTGGCGGCGCTGTTGCATGGCTGTTATCGCCCCCGTCTCAGCGCCATCGTGTTTCTGCAGGTTTTCCTGAATGCGAGCAGCTACCGCGCCATCGCCGATGTCGTGATCGGCTGGCTGCGCAAGGCGCCGGGAAACGCCACGCCCAAGCCGATATGATCACCCGGCGCATGGCGCTGATCTCCGGAGCGGCCGCATTGGCCGCGCCGGTTTTCGCGCAAACCTCATCCTTGCGGGCCTTGGCGGCGGACAAAGGCATCTTGTTCGGCAGCGCCGCCGCCACATATGAGTTCAAAGACGCCGATTTCGCCGCGCTTCTGCCCCGCGATGCCGCGATCCTGGTGCCCGAATATGAAATGAAGCGCGATGTGGTGGAGCCTTCGCCGGGCGTCTATGACTTTTCCGGCTGCGACGCGCTGATGGACTTTGCGCAAAAACACGGCATGCGGATGCGCGGCCATCCCTTGGTCTGGCACGAGCGCAATCCGCCCTGGCTGGAAGACGCGGTGCGCACGCGCCGCGATCCGCGCCTTCTCACCGG
>JAFECO010000458.1 GCA_018242085.1 Pseudomonadota bacterium | reverse complement strand
GCGATTTCGCCCAGTTCGGGCGAGACATCGCGGCGCGCATCCTCGGTCAGCGAGATCAAATCATATGCCCGGCTTCCGGCCACCGCATCCTGAAAATCGATCAGCCCCACCCGCATGACGCCTTCGCGTTCCGGCAGCCACAGCAAATTCTGGGCGTGATAATCGCGGTGGACGAACACGCGTTCGCTGCCCGCGACGGCATCCAGCGCCTTGCGCCAGAGCGCGCGATGCTCGCGATATTCCGCTTCGCTGGCTTTGCGGCCCAATGCCAGGGGGAAGAACCATTCCAGCATCAGGTCGGTTTCCGCGATCAGCGCGATCTCGTCATAGGCAAAGAGCGGAAGGCCGGGCGCCAGGTTTTCCGGAGCGACTTCGCGATGGAGGCGGGCCAGAATTTCCACCGCCGCCTTGTACAGTTCCTCTTCCGGGCCGCCCTCGGCCAGCACATCGGAAAAGAGCGCATCGCCGAGATCTTCCAGCACCAGCCAGCCGCGATGATAATCGGCGGCCAATATTTCGGGCGCCGCCAATCCGCGCGTCCGCAGATATTCGGACGCGGCGGAGAAACGCCGGCAATCGGCGCCCGCCAGGCGCGCCACGGCATTATAACCAAGGGCGCGGCGGGCGGCTTCGTCGGCGTCCGGCGGCGCGATCGCGGTTTCCGCGGCCTGGGGCTGATCCATCAGCATGGCGCGGCGGCCATTGTGACTGAGACGCGCATAATGCCGGGTGGAGGCATCACCGGGCAAAGGCGCGATTTCGGCATCGCCCCAGCCGGCGGCACGGAGAAATTCCAGGCGGCCAGACTTCTGACGATCAGACATGAGTGGTTTCCAGGCTGCGCCAGCGGGCAGGTCCCGCCAATGTTGCGCGGCGCTCGCGATCCGTCAGCAGATGCACGGTCAATGCGTTGGGGGGGAGACGGTCCTCGGCCCGCTCCGGCCACTCGATCAGCGCGGCGCCATCGTCCAGGGCTTCGTCGAGGCCAAGCTCATCCAGTTCCGATGGCCGCTTCAGGCGATAAAGATCGTAATGACTGACCGGAAAGCGCGGCGTCTCATAGGTCTGCACCAAGGTGAAGGTGGGGCTGGGCACAGTCTCGTCCACCCCCAGGGCGGAAAGAATGGCCCGCGCCAGGGTGGTCTTGCCGCTGCCCAGATCGCCCTTGAGCAGCACCGCGTCGCCACGGTCCAATTGCCCGGCAATCGCGGCGCCCAATGCTGCTGTCGCCGCCAGATCCGGCAACGCCACGGTCATGCGAAATTCCTCGGTCATGGCCTGTTCTAGCCCGCGTTCGCCTCAAGCCTCAACGGCGGCCGGCGATGGGGCTGGGGGTGTTTGCGCGGGCGCCAACCCCGTGCTAGCCCCCGGCCGGATTTCACGGAACAACCATGCCGGAACAAATTGTCATTATCGGCGCCGGCCAAGCCGGCGTGCAGGCGGTCCAGAGCCTTCGCGCCGAAGGCTATACGGGCACCATCACCATGATCGGCGATGAAGCCTATCCGCCCTATCAGCGGCCGCCTTTGTCCAAGGCCTATCTGCTGGGCAGCTTTGCCCGCGAGCGGCTGTTCCTGAAGCCGGATGCTTTCTATCGCGAGGCGGGCTGTGAGCTGATCCTGAATACTGCCGTCACGGCCATCGACCGGGCGGCCAAAAAGGTGGCTCTGCGTGACGGCCGGACCTTGGTTTACGACAAGCTGCTCCTGGCCACCGGCACCAGGGTCCGCAAGCTTTCGTGTCCGGGAGCCGACCTGCCGGGGATCCATCATCTGCGCGATATCGCCGACGTGGA
>JAFECO010000457.1 GCA_018242085.1 Pseudomonadota bacterium | reverse complement strand
TATCTGACTGTATCAAAACGGGAAAAGTTAGCGGTCGCGTCCGGGAAGGAAAGTCTGGTTCCAGAGCGGCTTCTTGTCGCCGGACGCGTTTGGCGAACCCAGGCGGCGGGTGATGTCGGCCGCGGGGCGCGCTTCTTTTTTCCATTTGGGGAGGGGCTTGGGCTTGGCGGCGGCCGAAGTCCGCATCGCCAGCAATCCGGACCCATTTTCGCTCAAGCCCATGGCATCGTTGCGATACGCCCAATAGGCGATCAGAACGAAGCCGATAATGGAGGCAAGGAACAATAGGCCGGACATGGTCACTCTCCAGGATGGACGTTCTCACGCTTTATTTCATTGTACAAGACGACCTTCACGCATTAGTTAACCTCTTGCTGCGATGCTGATCCGGGCGGGCACAATATCTGCATGGCTCGCGATCAAGTCTCGTTTTGGGGAGCCCTTTCGCGTGCGTGATCTTGTTCTGCTGGCCGCGCTTGTAAGCGTGTTCCCGCTCATCCTGCGCGCGCCGGCCATCGGTATCCTGACCTGGATCTGGATCACCTTGATGAGCCCGCAGCGGGAGGTCTACGGATTTCTCGCCGGTTTCCAGCTCAATTTCTATTTTGCCGCCCTGACCGCGATCGCCTGGCTCTTTTCCAGGGAAAAGAAAATCGCGCCGATGAACGCGGTCACCGCCGTCCTGGTCATATTCGGCGTCTGGGTTTCGATCACCACTTACTACGCGCTTCATCGCAGCTTCTCCTACATATTGTGGGACCGCACGATGAAGACCTTCATCCTGGCATTGGCGGTGATGACCATCGCCAACACCAAGGGGCGCATTCAGGCCGTGGTCTGGGTGACCGTCTTGTCGCTGGCCTATTTCGGAATCAAAGGCGGCGGCTTCACTCTGCTGACGGGTGGGCGCCATCATGTCTTCGGTCCGGAAAACACCATGATCGAAGACAATAACAGCCTGGGCCTGGCCCTGGTGATGATCCTGCCCTTGATCAACTATTTGCGCGAGACATCAGAGAAATACTGGATCCGGATGTGCCTGGTGCTGGCCATGGGCCTGACCATCGTGGCGGTGATCGGCACCTATTCGCGCGGCGCCTTATCAGCGCTGGCGGTGATGGGCCTGTTCTATGCGATCAAGTCGCGCGCGGGCCTCATTCCGCTAGTGTTGGGCGCCATGGTCGTGGTGGCGTTGCCCAGCCTGGTTCCCGCCAGTTGGTTCGATCGCATGTCGACGATCCATACCTACGATCAAGACGACTCCTTCGAAGGCCGCGTCTCCGCCTGGCGGACCAGCTTCAATATCGCCGAGGCGCGCATCACCGGCGGCGGCTTCTCGTCCGTCAATCTGGGCGATGTGGCGCTGGCCTATCATTCCCCCGGCAGCCTGACCATTGGCCGCGCCGCGCACAGCATTTATTTCGAAGTGCTGGGCGATCACGGCTTTATCGGCCTTGCTCTGTTCCTGATGCTGCTCGCCGCCGCCTGGTATAACACCGCCACCACTCTGTCTTTCGCCAAGGGCAAGCCCGAACTGGATTGGGCGGTCAAACTCGCGCGCATGATGCAAGTCAGCATCATCGGTTTCGTCACCGGCGGCGCGCTTTTGTCTATGGCTTACTATGATGGTTTCTTGATCATCGTGGCGTTGACCGCCGCGCTGCTGCTGCTGGTGAAAAAGCCGCTCACCCAGGATGCGCTGGGCCGCACCGTGCCGATCTGGCGCCGGCCGGTCGATCAGGATATGCGTGCGCTCGCCAAACCTTCGGGCGCGCATTAGACCTGCGCCCGCGCGGGCCG
>JAFECO010000456.1 GCA_018242085.1 Pseudomonadota bacterium | reverse complement strand
CGCGCCTTCCACGCCGTAAAAGCTGGCGGTGTAGGCCGACGGCGTGATCGCCGTCAGGGTATCGACACCGGTCACGCCATAACGATCGATGGTTGCGTCGCTCACCACCGTCACGGCGCGCGGGGTTTCGATCAGGGGCTTGTCCAGCCCCATCGCGGTGTCGTTCGGCTTGGTTTCGATCAGATGGACGCGGTCCCCGGTGACGATGACGGTTTCGGCTTCTTCGGCCCGCGCGGCCTCGGACACGAAAATCTGGGGCGCGAGCATCAGGATCGCGGCAAGCAAGCGGAACGGCGAAGACATGCGAATGTTGAATCTGGCTGGGAGTGTCAAATTTCTTCTAACATTTCACAATCAAAAGCCAAGCACTTTGCGCCATTGCAGGTCAACACATTGTTTAAGCTACATAATTTTCCAGGCGGCAGCGATTTCGGCGCTGGACGCGGAAATGGCGCAGTTCAATTCCAGCGCTTTCAGCGCCCCCGCATGGAGGTCTTTTTCATAGGCCGCGACGGCATCGGCGGCGATGAAGACGTGATAGTCCCGCTCGAAGGCATCGCGGACGGTGGAATCGACGCAGCATTCGGTGGTGAGGCCCGCGATCACCAAAGTATCGCGCTTGATCCCCCGCAGATGGGCATCGAGCCCCGTGCCGGAAAAGGCGTCGTAGCGATTTTTCGAGAACACCGCTTCGTCCGCGCGCGGCTGGGGTCCCACAAACGCCGCGCCGCGCGTTCCTTCCTGGCAGAGCGGCGCTTCGCCGTCGGTGCCGCGCCGTCTTTTCCATTCGCGCAACAGATCGGTCTCGTCGCTTTGGCGCGTGATCAGCCGCGCGAACAAACATGGCACGCCTGCCCCCCGCGCCGCATCCGCCAGCATCGCGGCATTGCGGATCGCCGCCCCAATCATGGAAAGGTCCATGCCGCTTTTTCCCATCGCGCCATCGGGTTCGGCGAAATCGACCTGCATGTCCACCAGCAGAAGGGCGGTGCGCGCGGGCGCTATCCAATCCCTCAGACTCATGCGCGGGCCTTCAGAAGCGGCAGGATTTCCCGGCCCATCACGGCGATGCCTTCGGCATAATCGGCGAAGATCAGCATCAGGCCATCCAATGCGCAATCCGCCAGCAAGGTTGCGATCTTCTGCGCGCAGGTCCTGGGCGCGCCGATCACGGTGTGGGTCATGAAGGCGCCCTTGGCCCGCGCCACCATGGCATTGTCCCTGCCCGCGAAACTCGCGCCATAGCTTTCCAGCATGCCCAGCACCGCCCCCTCGTCCAGCCCGTCGCGATATTTCTGTGCGGTGGCTTCGGCGGCGGCATCGCTGCCGCCATAGATCACGGTGCACATGGCGTAGGTCTTGATGCTTTTGTTCAACTTGGCCGCCAGGTCTTTCGCCTTGAGCGACGCCGCCCGCGTCTCCGCCTCGTCGCGGCCACCGATGAAGCAGATATCGGTCTCGCGCACCGAAAAATCGAAGCCTCGCGCCGACATGCCCGCGCAGATCAGGTCGGGCCGGCGGAGCGGCTTGGGCTGGGACACGCAATCCTTGATGGTGAAATAGCGGCCGTGAAAATCGACTCGCTCCTCGGTCCAGAGCCGCTTGACGATCCCAGTCCATTCCTCGGTGAGATCATAGCGGGCATCGTGATCCAGCTTTTCGTCCCAGGCGCCCATCTGCTCGAATTCGCCCCGATAGGCGCCCGCCACGATATTGAGCCCGGCACGGCCCCCGGAAATATGATCCAGGGTGGCGATCATTTTCGCCGCCACCACGGGATTGTGCAGGATCGCATGCAAGGTGGCCCA
>JAFECO010000455.1 GCA_018242085.1 Pseudomonadota bacterium | reverse complement strand
GCCGCCTTGACCCGCTTCAAGAGCTTGGCGGCTTCTTCCGGCAGGCAGCCATATTTGCTGGACATCTCCAAGAGCGCCCCGCCCAGCTGGGCCACCAGCCGCACAAAGACGCGCAGCTTCTTGGCATTGCCGGTTTCCGCCAGAAGCTTGTCCAGCTCGGATTCGCTGTCCACCACGAAATCCGTCACGCCATGCTGTTCGAACGCCGCCTTGGCCTGGCCGGCCAGGCGCACCGGCGCCATGAAATGACAGATGGCGGAAGGCGCGATGGATTTGATGATCTCGATCTCGCCCAGGGACGCGGTGTCGAAATGGCGGATGCCCGCCTTCCACAATTGCTCGATCACGATGGGATGCGGGTTGGCCTTGACGGCGTACAGCACATCGCCCGGAAAGCCGTCCTGAAACTGCCTGGCCGCCGCCGCGAATTTCTTCGGCCGCACCAGATAGAGCGGTTCGCTGGGTTTGAGGCTTTCGATCGCCTTGGCCGCGGTGGCATAGCGGGGCAAGGTGTCGAAGCGGGCGGGAGCGTTCATCGCCGGGGCATCCTGAATTCAACAGGCGCCTCTTTGAGCCAAGCGGGGTGTCATGACAAGGAAAAAAGGGCCCCGCGCGCCGCGAGGCCCTTTGTGTCGTCTCCGTGACATAAGCGGGTGACGGACGCAGCTGTGATTACAGTGGCGGCGGAGGCGGCGGATGATCGCCCGGTTCCATCGGGCCCGGGCGCATATCGGGGCGCATCATCATCCCACGGCGCATCATGCCGCGGTGGTCCATCCCGCCGCCCGCCATCATGCGGTGGTCGCCCGAAAATGCCTCGCGCTGCTTGGGCGTCAGCGCGTCATACAGCGCGGCCAGCGCCGGACGCTCCGCGTCCAGATCGGCGAGGCGTTTCTTCAGTATGTCCTGCTCGCGGCTCATGTGCTCGACCGGCGTGGCGGCCTTGTGGTCGAGGCGCGATACAGCCTGCCCGCAATCGGCGGCGCGCTTCTTGGCGATGTCGAGCTTGACCCCTTTCCAGCGGGCGAAGAGCGGCTGTTCGGATTGGGTGAGGCTGAGGCGCGCTTCCAGATATCCCATCCGGCCGGCTTCGCGGGCATAGCGGTCTTCGCACATCTGCTTGAACGCGGCCGCCATTTCGGCGGACGAGGGCATGCGCATGTTGCGGTCGGGGGATGGCGCCGGCGTATTCTCGGCCAGCATGGTGCCGGGCGCCACCAGCGCCATCATCACCGGCTTTCGGGCCGGTGCCGCGGTCTGCGCCGTTGCATTGGTGGCGATCAAAGTGACGGTGGCGGCGCCGCACAGCGCCAAAGAGGCAAGGGTGGGGATAAGGGCTTTGCGCATGGAATATCCGTCCTGAAAATGCGACGGCAATCTACAGGCGCGGCGCACCCCGCGCCGCTGAACAAATGCGCCCTCGCATGAAATTTTCGCCATTCATGCTGCGTTCAGCTTCGCTGAGATTTGTTCCGCTTGTCGCAGATGATACGCGGCTGCTTCAGGCAGAGGCGCGCAATTGGCGTATGGTTTTCCGCCCATCGGCGGAAGGCTGATAAACGTTGCTGATTTCGTTCAGCGCCCGATGCAGGTCGCCGGGCGTGAAGCCGTTTGCGACTTCCCAGGCATCGAAGCCCACGCGGCGCTGATGGGCGATCTGGTCGTAAAGAAAATCCCCAACCGCGCGCACCTGGCCCTTAAAGCCCAGCCGGGTGCGCAAGAGGCGCGCCCAGGAAAAGCCGCGGCCGTCGCGGAATTTGGGGAATTCCAGCACCACCAGGGACAGGCGATGCACATCCTCGCCCAGAAGTTCGGGCGAC
>JAFECO010000454.1 GCA_018242085.1 Pseudomonadota bacterium | reverse complement strand
GAAAACGGAACAGCCGGTTGCCGATGTCGCGCTGGACTTCCTTGGGCCCCAGAATTTCCGCCACGGTGCCGGTGGCCTGGCGCCGCCAGATCTCCAACTGGAAAAGACGGTCGCTGGCGACGTTGTAGCCCTGCGCGAAAAACAGGTCGTGCTCGTCCTTGGCGTAGATATGGGCCACGCCCCAACGATCCTTCACGATCTCCACCGGCTGGTGCAGGCCGGGGAGCGTCAGATTTTGCGCCGCCGGCTGCGCCGCCGCGCAAAGCGGCGTTGCGATCAGGACCAGCGCCGCCAATCCATATTTCCAACCAGCCCGCATGCGCCGTCCCTCCCTTGAGAGACCGACTTTACAACCCCAGCGCCGCCACGCCAGATGCCGCCGCCAGCAAGGCGCCTTCCAGATAGCCGGGATGTTCCGGCGCCGTTTCGCTGCCCGCCATCAGAGCGTGGGCGGCCCAGGCGGCATCGAACCAGGGCCGCGCGATGGGCGCTGGATGCTCACCGCCTTGCCGGTCGTCCGCCGTGGCGGTCAATGCGTCCGCCGCCCAGTCCTTGAGATAAGTGGCGAAGGGCCTTGCCGCCATCGGCCCGAACAGGCGGACGAACTGCGCCTGGCAATGCGCCTTCAGATCGGCCTCGCCGACTTTTTCCCGCAGGTCGGCGGGGACGCCGATGAAGCCGAACAGCGCCGCCTTGCCCGCCATCGCCGAGGCGTCGTGAATTTCCACCATCGGGCCGACCATGCTTTGCGCGGTGCCGCTAAGCCCCGCCTCGCGCCAGAAGGGCGTTTCATAGACCGCCAGGAATTTGGCATGGGGCGCCATCCAGGTCGCTGTTGCCCGCCACAGCGCGCGCGTCTGCGGCTCAGGCGAAAAAGCGATGGTCCGCTCCATCAGCCGCGGCGGCAAGGCGAACAGCACGCGCCCGGCCCTGACGGTTTCGCCATCGCGCAACCAAAGCGTCACGCCGTCACCTTCCAGCACCGCCGCCGTCACCGCCATGCCCAGCCGGATGCGATCTTGCGGCAACGTGTTCGCCAATGCCTGCACCAAGGCGCCGGTGCCGCCCGCGATGCGGAACGACGAAGCCATCTGGCCGAAGCCCGCGAAGCGCTGCAGGGGTTGTTGCGGCCGTTCGATCAACACATCGCCATCGGCATATTGCGCAAAGGATGAAAGACCCAATTCCTCCACCAGCCCCGCCATCATCGGCTGCATGTCGGGCCAGAACCAGGCCGGGCCCAGATCGAAACCGTCAGCGGCGGCAGACAGAATGCGCCCGCCCAATCTCTCGCGTGCTTCCAGCAGGCAAAAATCCGCGCCCGCCTGGGCGAGCAGCCGCGCCGCATAAAGCCCGGCCAGGCCGCCGCCGGCTATGACAATCGGATAGTACAATAGATGCCCATTCCCTTATTGAGGATTTCGCAACTTCTCTAGAACCCCTCTCCCTTCGCTGGCCCGAGGGCCAGCTACGGGTATCTCCCCTCCATGCGCTTCGCGCAGAGGGGAGAGCGATGCCCATTCCCCTATTATGGAATTCGCGAAGCGCAACACCCTGCCGCTTCCGACGCCGTAGCGTTGATCGCGCGCTCCGTCTAGTCTCATCGCAACGATAAACAATGAGAATTGGGAGAGAGACGATGTTGCTGAAAGGAAAAACGGCGCTGATCACGGGCGGATCGAGCGGCATCGGTCTTACCACCGCCAAGCTGTTCAAGGAGAATGGCGCGCGCCTCGCCATCACCGGCACCGACGCCGAAAAACTGGAACGGGCACGCGCCGAACTCGGCGGCGACACCGTGGCCATCCGCGCCAATGTCGCGTCCGTCGCCGA
>JAFECO010000453.1 GCA_018242085.1 Pseudomonadota bacterium | reverse complement strand
CGGCGGAAGGCGTCCTCGAAGGCCGCGTCTTCCAAGGTGTAACCCATGCTTTCCAGCTTGTCCTTGAAGGCGTGACGGCCCGACAGCTTGCCCAGCATCAGCGAGGTGGAGTTCACCCCCACATCTTCGGGCCGCATGATCTCATAGGTCTCGACATTCTTGAGCATGCCGTCCTGATGGATGCCGCTTTCATGGCTGAAAGCGTTCTTGCCCACGATCGCCTTGTTGTACTGGACGGGAAAGCCGGTGACGTTGGAGACCAGCTTCGACGCCTTGGACAGCATGGTGGTGTTGATGTTGGTCGCGAAGGGCATGATGTCCTTCCTCACCTTCAACGCCATCACGATCTCTTCCAGCGCGGCATTGCCGGCGCGCTCGCCGATGCCGTTGATGGTGCATTCCACCTGGCCCGCGCCCGCCAGCACGCCGGCCAGCGAATTGGCCACCGCCAGGCCCAGATCGTTATGGCAATGGGTGGAGAAGGTCACTTTGTCCGCGTTGGGCACGCGGTTGCGCAACATGGAGACGATTTCGAAATATTCCTGCGGCGTGGTGTAGCCCACCGTGTCGGGAATATTGATGGTGGTGGCGCCGGAATGGATCGCCACTTCCACGCAGCGGCAGAGGAAATCAGGTACCGTGCGGGTGGCGTCTTCCGCCGACCATTGTACGTCGGAGGTAAAATTGCGGGCCCGCGTTACCGAAGCGCCGATCGCTTCCAGCACGGCATTTTCGCCCATATTCAGCTTGTGCTTCATGTGCACAGGGCTGGTGGAGATGAAGGTGTGGATGCGCGGCTGGCGCGCGGCTTTCAACGCCTCGCCGGCGCGGTCGATGTCCTTGAAGCCGGCGCGAGCCAGGCCGCAGACCGAAGCATTCTTGACGATCTTGGTGATCTCGCTCACCGCCTTGAAATCGCCGGGCGATGAAATCGGGAAACCCGCTTCGATGATATCGACGCCCATCTCGTCGAGCAGTTCGGCGATGCGCAGCTTTTCCTCATGCGTCATCGCGGCGCCGGGCGATTGCTCGCCGTCGCGCAAGGTGGTGTCGAAAATCTTGATCTTCTTCAGTTCCGTGTTGGTCATGACCTAATGTCCTTCTGTTCGCCGCTTGGCGGTTCTGTGTCTCCTTCGCAGTTCATCCCCTAAACACCCGCGCGCGATGATTTTCGCACGCCATCAGGCGCCTAGGGGCAGCTAAGAAGAAGCAGAAGCGCGTACGAAGAACCGAGGGAAGGACGGGCTATCGAAACAGGGCGCAGGGCGACGTCAGGGGAAACTTCCCCTTCCGTCTTTCCGCCGTGTGAGCCCTTCGTCATGAGCCAGTCGCCGTTCCGTCCGCCGAATTCGAAGCCGTCACCCTAGAAGGCTTAACCCTAATGGCTTAAGCGACGGTAAAATCACCGTTTTTTTCAAAGGCTGGGGCGGTTTTACGCCGAATTTGCGCGAAAGAGCAAGGGCGCGCAGGATGGCGCATTCCAAAAAAGCGCCCGGCCCTTTGATTGAAATTCTTCAACTTTCCAAAGCCTATGCCGGGTCGGGAACCCAGGCCGTCTCGGACTTCAACCTGTCGGTCCCCGAGGGCGAGTTCCTGGTGCTGATCGGGCCGTCCGGCTCCGGCAAGACCACGACCTTGAACATGGTCAACCGGCTGGTGGAACCGGATGGGGGCGATATTCGGATCCAGGGCCGGAACGTGCTGGAATCCGATCCTGTCATGCTGCGTCGCAGCATAGGTTATGTCTTTCAGGAAGCTGGGCTTTTCCCGCACATGACGGTGGCCGAAAATATCGCGGTCACGCCCAATCTCTTGGGCTGGGACCAGCCCCGGATC
>JAFECO010000452.1 GCA_018242085.1 Pseudomonadota bacterium | reverse complement strand
CTTGAGGGCACGCCAGCCAATGTCGCTGCGATAAAAGCAGCCGTCCCAATGGATGCGGGACACCGCGTCATAGGCGCGGGCTTTGGCTTCCGCCACGTCCTTGCCGGTCGCGGTGACGTTGAGGACCCGTCCGCCCACCGCCAGGATCTTGCCGTCCCGCTTTTCGGTTCCGGCATGGAACAGGGTGACGCCGGGAAGCGAGGCGGCGGCATCGAGGCCGAATATCTCATGACCTTTTTCATAGGTGCCGGGATAGCCTTTCGACGCCATCACCACCGTGAGGGCGGCTTCGTCCTTCCATCTGAGGTCGAAACCCGACAACACGCCGTCCCGCGCCGCCACAAGCGCGGTGAGAAGATCGCCTTTCAGGCGCGGCATCAGCACCTGCGCCTCCGGATCTCCGAAGCGGCAATTATATTCGACCAGCTTGGGGCCGTTCCTGGTGATCATCAGGCCCAGATAGAGCACGCCCATATAATTGAGGCCTTTGCGCGCAAAAGCCTCCACGGTTGGACGGATGAAAATATCCATCGCCTGGGCTTCCAGGGCGGGTGTGAGGACCGGCGCCGGGCTGTAAGCGCCCATGCCGCCGGTGTTGGGACCGACATCGCCGTCGCCGACCCGCTTGTGATCCTGGGCGCCCGCCAGGGGAATGACATGCTTGCCGTCGCTGAGAGCAAAGAAGCTGGCTTCTTCGCCGTCCATGAATTCCTCGACGACGATCTCATGACCGCTGTCGCCGAAGCCGCCTTCGAACATGAAATCGATGGCGCGGTCGCTTTCGGCTTTGGACGCGGCAATGATCACGCCCTTGCCCGCCGCCAATCCATCGGCCTTGATCACCACGGGAAAGCCGATCGTGTCAGCAAAGATTTTGGCTATGGCGGGGTCGCGGAACCGGCGATAGGCCGCGGTGGGGATACCGATTTCGGCGCAAAGATCTTTCACGAAACCTTTGGAGCCTTCCAGCACGGCCGCGGCTTTGGACGGGCCCAGGGCGCGGATTCCGGCAGCCTCGAACTGGTCCCACAATCCGCCCACCAGCTGGGCGTCCGCCGCGATCACGGCGAAATCGATTCGCCGGGATTTGGCGAATTCCACCAGGGCCGCAAAATCGGTGGCGGGAATGGCCACGCATTCGGCAACTTCCGCGATACCGGCATTGCCGGGCGCGCAATAAAGCTTTGTCAGCATGGGGCTGGCGGACAATGCCCAGGCAAGCGCGTGTTCCCGGCCGCCCGATCCCACCAGAAGAATGTTCAATTTCGCCTCGCCCAAAATCGCCGGAAAGTCTGTATCATCTGGGTCCCATGAGCGAAACCGCCGAATCGTCCGCCGGCAGGCTGGTCAACCTGCCGGAATATTCCGTGACCGAGCTGTCCCAGGCCCTGAAGCGGACGGTGGAAGAAGGCTTTCCCTTTGTCCGGGTACGGGGCGAAATTTCGGGGCTGAAAGCCGCCGCTTCCGGCCACATCTATTTCGATCTCAAGGACGACAAAGCGGTCCTGAACGCCATCGTCTGGAAGCCCACGGCGCGCCTGCTCAAGGTCCGGCCCGAACCGGGGCTGGAAGTGATCTGCATGGGGCGGGTGACGACCTATCCCGGATCCTCCCGCTACCAGTTGATCGTGGAGCAGGTGGAACTGGCGGGCCTGGGCGCGCTGATGGCGATGCTTGAGGAGCGAAAAAAGCGCCTCACCGCCGAAGGTCTTTTCGATGGCGCGCGCAAAAAGCCGCTGCCCTTTCTGCCGGAAGTGATCGGCGTGATCACGTCGCCCACCGGGGCGGTGATCCGCGACATCATGCATCGGCTCAATGCCCGCTTTCCCCGGCGGGTG
>JAFECO010000451.1 GCA_018242085.1 Pseudomonadota bacterium | reverse complement strand
GGGCGCCAAGATGAAAGCGGCGATCAATCAATTGCCCTATGGCGCCAGCGTCAAGAGCGGGCTGCAATTCAAGCGCCGCTTCTGGGAACAGGATGACGGCATTTATGGCGGCATCTCCTTCACCAACCAGCCCAATGCCTTGATCGGCTATCCCAACTTCAATTTCTTTTCCAAGGGCAAGGGCGTGCTGCAAGGTTCGCAGGCCAGCGGGCCGGGTGGCTTGCTGCTGTCGGCCAAATCGCCGGACGAACGCATTCAGGATCTGCTGGAATGGGGCGAACAGATTCATCCCGGCAAATACAAAAGCAATTTCGAGAATGGCGTCTCGGTTGCCTGGCACCGGGTGCCGTGGACGCTCGGTTGTTCGGGCACCTGGACGGACGCGGCGCGGGAGCAGCATTACGACAATCTTTGTGCGCTGGATCGGCGCATTGTGCTGGCGGGCGAGCATGCATCGCGGCTGCCGACCTGGCAGGAGGGGTCTGTCGTCTCCGCCACCGACGCGATCCTTCGTCTTCACGCGAAAGCGATACAGGCATGAGCGGGAGGCGAAGGCGCGGCGCGGTCCTCATGCTTCGACGGGCTCAGCATGAGGATGTCCTCACCCTGAGCTGGTCGAAGGGTGAGGGCAACATGAGGGCCGGAAGCCGCAACCGAAAGTCTTGCGCGTCGGCCGGAGTTTATGTCGCCGCGCTTATTCTTCTGTCCGCCGTGCCTGCTTTTGCCCAGGCGCGCGATCCGGGGCCGGGCGCGATGGGACGGCCGGGCGATTATTCCTTTCAGGGCGGGGCGGCGGTCTACTCCCATGTCTGCCAGGCCTGCCATATGACCGATGCCAAGGGGGCGGTGGGGGCGGGGGCCTATCCGGCGCTGGCGAAGAATCCCAAGCTGGCGGAAGCGGGCTATCCCGTGACGGTGATCCTGCACGGGCAGAAAGCGATGCTGCCTTTGGGCGCGCTTCTCACCGACCAGCAGGTGGCCGATGTGGTCAATTACATCCGCACCAATTTCGGCAACAAATATAAGGACAAGGTGGAGCCGGAAGACGTGAAGGCGCAGAGGTGAGCCGCGACGCCGAAGGCGACAAAACGGTCCAGTGGACCGTTTTGAGCGGCGAACGCCGCGAGCCAAAGCGAGCGGCCGGCTGACAATTCCTGTATAAACGGGCTTGATGGATACCCAAGCCCACTGGGACAAGGCCTATACGGAGAAATCCGACAATCAGCTGAGCTGGTTTCAGGAGGTGCCCGCGCGCTCCCTGGCGATGATCGCGGCGGCATCATCACATGGTTCGGTGATCGATGTGGGCGGCGGCGCGTCGCGGCTGGCGGATGCGCTGCTGGATGCGGGGTATGCCGACCTCACGGTGCTGGATATTTCACAGGCGGCGCTGGACCGCGCACGGGCCCGGCTGGGTGTGCGCGCCGCGCAGGTGCAGTGGATTTGCGCCGACATCACCCGATGGGTGCCGGACCGGGCATGGGACGTCTGGCATGATCGCGCCGTGTTTCATTTCTTGATCGAGCGTGAAGCGCAGGACGCCTATATCGCCGCGCTGACGGCGGCGACCCATCCGGGATCGGCGGTGATCCTCTCCACCTTCGCGCCGGACGGGCCGGAGCGGTGCAGCGGCCTTTCCGTTCAACGCTACAGCCCCGCCGATCTGGCGCAGCGTCTGGGCGCGGGCTTCATGCTCACCGATCAGGCGGCGGAGCGTCACGTCACGCCCTGGGGCAGCATTCAGTCCTTCACCACGGCCGCCTTCCGTCGTGTGTGAAGCCGCACAATGCGCGCGGCAACATTTCTGCGCTATATCATTTTGTATATCACGTCCGCGCCG
>JAFECO010000450.1 GCA_018242085.1 Pseudomonadota bacterium | reverse complement strand
GCCGAACAGGATCACCACCGCGATGATGGCGACCTTCAATATCACCATGGCCGCGTTGAAGCGGGCGGACTCGCCGATGCCCACCACCAGGATGGCCGTGATCGCCAGCATCATCAGCCCCGCCGGCAAATTCACGATCGCCCCGGTCAGGTGCATGTCGGAGATGCCGGTACCTGCGATCGGCGCATTGGCCCAGGCGGCGGGATAGTCGATCCCGAAACTGTGCAGCAGGTTGAGAAAATAGCCCGACCAGCCAGCCGCAACGGTGGAAGCCGAGACGCCGAATTCCAGCACCATATTCCAGCCGATGAACCAGGCCATGGCGCGGCCCATGGTGGCATAGGCATAGGTATAAGCGCTGCCGGCTTGCGGAATCATTGCCGCCAGTTCGGCGTAGCACAGCGCGGCAAAAAAGCAGCCCGTGGCCGCGATAAGGAAAGAGAGCAGCACCGCCGGGCCTGCATGCTGGGCCGATACCGTGCCCGCGATCACGAAAATGCCGGCGCCGATCGTGGTGCCGATCCCGATCATGGTCAGATGCACCGGCCCCAGCGCGCGGTGAAGCGGCACGTCTCCGGGGACGATGGGGGCTCTTGCCTGCGATGCGGCGATCCGGCCGTCGCCGTCATTCTGAGTGGAATCTTTCAAGGTGGCCCAACTTGATTTGGATTGCCCATAAGGTGACGGAATAAAAAAGCCGCCCGGCATCGCCGGACCGATCCTTTCGCACGCCGGTCAGATTTATCCAGGCCCGCTTCGCCGGATTGACCTCATTTGGCGGTCTCCTGCGGGATCAGCGGCAACACAACATGGGAGGGATAGCGCGCACTGTGATAGATGGTTTGCTTCGCGGCCACCATTTTCGTGCCGGTGTTAGGATCCTCTCCGGTATTCAGGTTGCGATCGAAGCGCGGGAAGTCGCTGCTGGAAATCTCCAGCCGCAGCTTATGCCCCGGCAGGATCACATAACTCGTGGCCCATAGATCGATTGTGTAGCTATAGATCTTGCCCGGCTCGATCATCTTTGCGGGCTTGCCGCCGCCATCGCGATAGCGCGCGCGCACGATGCCCGATTGGATATTCTGCGCGAAGCCGTCCGGCTGGATATCGACCAGCTTCGCCGTCCAGTCCGTGTCCTTGGCGGATGTCGAAGCATAGAGCTCCATCTTGATGGGGCCGGTGATTTCGGTCGCCTCCCTCATCGCCGGGGTGGTGTAGACAAGGACGTCCTTCCGCTCTTCCACGGAACGCTGATCCCATGGCCCGCTGGGGACATTGCTGCAGCAGACATTGCCGCCCATCGATGGCACGGGATTGGCGGGGTCGTAGGTGAAGGTATCGGTATCGGACCCCTTGGGCTGCTCCGCGGTCAGAACCCCATCTCCGCTGGCCGAGTTGGCCTTGCCGCCGCTCTGAATATAGTAGTTGGTGTATTTGGTGCGGGCGAGCGGCCATTCATTTTCGTTGCGCCAGTAATTCTTCCCCATCACGAAGATTTGCACCGGCGCATCGGTGCCGACGCCATTGTCGATGCCTTTCAGCCAATGATCGAACCAGCGCAGATGCAGGACCCGCTTGTCGACGGCGGCGTCGCTGCCGAAATCCACGGGATTGGGAGGGGCCGCGCCCAAATTGGGCGGCAGGGCGACCCGCCCCCCGGTCTCGTGCGCCCAGGGGCCGACGATCAGGCGCTTGCCGTTGCGGGCTTCGGGCGTTTTGCCTTCCTTGCGCATCCTGGCGTCGTCATTGATATCGCCGCGAAGGAAAATGTCGTACCAGCCGTCGATCGAGAGAATCGGCACTGAAATCTTGTTGTAGTCATTTTCGAAACTGATGCCGTCCCA
>JAFECO010000044.1 GCA_018242085.1 Pseudomonadota bacterium | reverse complement strand
AACGCCGAAAGCGTGCATCTGGAAAGTTTCTTCGCCGTGCCCGCCGGCTGGGCCAATCCGAAATTGATCGAAAAATGGAAGCGCGTCCGCGACCTGCGCCGCGTGGTGACCGGGGCGCTGGAACTGGAACGGGCCGCCAAGAATATCGGCTCCAGCCTGGAAGCGGCGCCCACGCTTTATGTCGCCGACAAGGCCGACGCGGAACTGCTCAAATCCGTTCCCTTCGAGGAAGTCGCGATTACGTCCGGCATCCATATCGTTTCCGGCGAGGCTCCGCCCGGCGCCTTTGCGCTGCCCGACCTGAAAGGCGTGGCGGTGATCGCCAATCTCTCGGCCGGCAAGAAATGCGAACGCTGCTGGCGGGTCCTCAGCGAAGTGGGAAGCCATGCCGACCACCCCGATCTTTGCAACCGTTGTGACGCGGCGGTCGCAGAGAGTGGCCGCGCGGAAAAGAGCCCGGCATGAGCCGGACCCGCCCGCGGGAATGGGGTCTGGTGGCGGCCGCCGCCGCATTGTTTGCCGATCAGGTGTCCAAATTCGGCCTGCTGTATGGGGCCGGATTCCTGCACATGGCGCCGGGACAATCGATCCCGGTCTTGCCGTTTTTTAATCTGATCATGGTGTGGAACCCCGGCGTGTCCTACGGCCTGTTTCCCGCGTCCAGCGTCTGGGGAACGGCCCTTCTGGTGCTGGTCGCCCTGGCGGCAGTGGCCGGGCTTGGCTATTGGCTATGGGGAATGACCAGTCTTTCCCTGGGAATCGGCGTGGGCTTGGTGATCGGCGGCGCGCTGGGGAACCTGATCGACCGGCTGGTTTACGGCCGGGTGGCCGATTTTTTCCACTTTTACGGCTTCGGCTATGACTGGTATGTCTTCAATGTCGCCGATATCGCCATCTTCTTTGGCGCCATCGCGATCATTTATGAAGTGCTCAAGCCTCAGCCGGAGGCCTGAGTGATTGGGAGCAGAGTGATGCGGTCCATGCGTGTTCTTTGTGTTGCCGCTCTGGGCGTGGGGGTGGTCGCGTTGGCGGGCTGCGATTCGCTTCGCGAGGAAGCGGGGCTGTCCAAACAGTCCCCCGACGAATTCGCCGTCACCACCAAGGCGCCCTTGATCATTCCCCCCGATTTCAACCTGCGTCCGCCGTCGCCGGGCGCGGCCCCGCTCAACCAGACCGACCCCACCTCCTCGGCGGAACTGGCGATGTTCAACTCCGCCGATCCGGCCACGGTCGCGGCCCAGATGCCCGGCAATTATTCGGCCAGCGAGAAGATGCTCCTGGCCAACGCCAAGGCGCAGAACGCCGACCCCACCGTCCGCGCCCAGCTTCAATCCGACGAAAGAAACATGCAGGGCGCCGATCCCAGCTTTACGGATCGTATCCTGGGCAGTCCCGCCAAAGCGGCGCCGAACGCCAAGGGCGCCAACGAAAAGAGCGGCGGCGGCTGGTTTGACTGGTTCTAGAAGAACATTCTTCGCGCTGCTGCTGGCGACAGGCCTCACCGCGCCTGCGGCATCGGCACCGGCGCCATCGTCTGCCGCCACCTTTCAATTTTCGCTGCCCAACGGCATGCAGGTGCTGGTGATCCCAGACCACCGCGCGCCGGTGGTCACACAGATGCTGTGGTTCAAAGTGGGCGCGGTCGACGATCCGCCCGGAATCTCCGGCCTGGCGCATTTCTTCGAACATATGATGTTCCGAGGCACCAAGCAGACGCCAGGCGATCTGTTTTCCCAGACCATCGCCAAGAATGGCGGCGAAGATAATGCCTTCACCACCCACGACTATACCGCCTTTTACGAACAGATCGCGGTGGACCGGCTGAAACTGGCGATGAGCCTGGAAGCGGACCGCATGGCCAATCTCGACCTTTCGGAAAACAACGTCGCCACCGAGCGCGATGTGGTCTTGGAAGAGCGCCGCATGCGGGTGGAGAATAATCCGCAGGCTTTGATGGGCGAGCAGATGGAAGCGGCGCTGCACATGTCGCATCCCTATGGCCGGCCGGTTCTAGGCTGGGCCGAAGAGGTTCGCCGCATCGACAAGATGTCGGCCCAGGATTTCTACCGCCATCATTACGCGCCCAACAACGCCACCTTGATCATCGCCGGCGATGTCACGCCCGAACAGATCCGCGTGATGGCGCAGGCGGAATTCGGCAAGGTGGCGGCGCGTCCGCTTCAGCCGCGCTCGGAATTCTCCGAGCCGCCGCGGCTCACCGAAACGCGCATGACCTTGACCCGCTCCGATATCCAGGTGCCGTTGTTTCAGCGCATCTACCGCGTGCCGTCCTATGCCCAGGCCTCGCAGGGGCAGGCGGAAAGCTTCGAGACCCTCGCCCAGATCATGGGCGGCGACCAGACCGCCGCGCTGTATCGGGTACTGGTGGAGGAAAAGAAGCTCGCCACCGATGCGGGGGCTTCCTATGACGGCTATGCCCGCGATGCCGGCGAGTTTTCCGTCTATGCCGTGCCCAAGCCCGGTGTCTCGTTGGAGACGCTGGAAAAGGCGGTCGACCAGGTGATGCAGGGTTTTGTGCAAAGCCCGGCCAAGGCGGCCGACCTGGCCCGCGCCAAGACCCAGTTGATCGCTTCGGTGACCTATCGCCGCGACAGCCAATTCGCGATGGCGTCGGCCTATGGCCAGGCGCTGATGATCGGGCTGACGGTGGATGACGTGAATGATTGGCCCAGCCGCATCCGCGCCGTCGACGCGGCCGAAGTGCGCAGCGCGGCCGGGCGGCTTCTGCGGCGCAACGCGGTCAGCGCCTATCTGTTGCCGGGAGCCGCCAAATGAGGGCCCGGATTGTCGGCGCGCTTTTGCTTTCGGCCTTGTGGTCGCTCCTGGCGATCGCGCCTGCCGCGGCCGCGGAGATCAAGGCGCTCGATCTGGGCAAGGCGGCTGAAGTCTGGTTCAGCGAAGATCACACCGTTCCCATCGTCGCTTTCTCCATCAGCCTGCCGGCGGGTTCGGGCTACGATCCCGCCGGCAAGGCGGGCCTGGCAACCTTCGCCGCCGCCCTGCTGGATGAAGGCGCGGGCGGCATGGATTCGCGCGCTTTCCAGGAAGCTTTGGCCAGTCACGCCATTCAGTTGCGCGCCAGCGTCGAACGCGACGACATGGTGATCTCGATCGTCACCTTGACCGAGAATGCGCCGCTGGCGATGCGGCTGCTGCAGACCGCGCTGACCCGGCCGCGCTTCGACGCCGAAGCGGTGGCGCGGGTGCGGGCGCAGATAATCCAAAGCATCCAGGAAGGCCGAAGCCAGCCGCCGACCGTGGCGCGGCGCGCCTTCGCCAGGACTTTCTTCAACGGCCATCCCTATGGCCTGCCCAGCGACGGCGATGTCGGCACCATCGCGGCCATCACCACCGAGGATTTGCGCAGCTTCGCCAAAAGCCATTGGGTCAAGGGCGGCCTTCAGATCGCGGTTGCCGGGGATATCAGCGCCGCCGCCGCCCAGAAACTTTTGGGCGACACCTTCCGGCCCTTGTCCGGCGCCACGCCGCGGCCGCTGCCCAATGTGGGGCGGCTGGGCAATCCCGGCGTCCATGTGCTGCAGATGCCGGTGCCCCAGCCCACCATCATGTTTGGCTTGCCCGGCATCATGCGCGCCGATCCCGACTTCATTCCCGGCTATGTCGCCAATTACATTCTGGGCGGCGGCGGATTTTCTTCGCGGCTGACCGACGAAGTGCGGGTCAAGCGCGGCCTGACCTATGGCATCAGCACGTCGCTCACCGCCTATCACAAGGCGAGCGTGATGGCGGGTTCTGTCGCCACCCGCGCCGATGCGGTGCGCCAGACCATTCAAGTGGTGAAGGACACGCTGGGCAGTTTCGCGGCCAACGGCGCCACCGAGGCCGAACTGGACGACGCCAAGACTTTCCTCACCGGCTCGTTTCCCTTGGCCTTTGCCTCCAATGCCGGCATCGCCTCCCAGCTGGGAACTTTCCAGCGCCAGGGTTTGGACATCGGCTATGTCGCCCGGCGCAACGCGCTGATCCAGGCCGTGACCCTGGACGAGGTGAACCGTGTCGCCAAGCGCCTGTTCGATCCCGCGCGACTGACCGTGGTGGTGGCGGGCACGCCCGTGGAAGGCAGGACCGCGCCCCAAAACGCCAAGCCGCCGGTTCGTCCGGCCCCCCAGGTGCCGCCGCAAGGCGCCGCGCCGGCACCCGCGACACAAAATCAACCCAAGCCGGTGGAAACGCAAAGCGGCAAATCCATTGTCAATCCGGCGGCAAAAGCATCGCAGCAACCGCGGCCCTGAGCGCATCCGGCTTGGTTTAAGGGCAGGGCCGTTTCCATCAACCCTTCTGTTAGAGTTGGTCCATGCCCGAATCAAAAAAATCACCGTTCCGCGTCTCTCTCGATCTCGCTCTGTCCGGCAAGGGCGCTGTGCCCCGCGCCGATTTTGAGCGCGCCCTGGCCGCGGCAGGTCCCGCGCTGGACTGGCTGCGCGGGCAAAAGGGTTCGCTGGAGCTGCTGAGCATTCCATCGCGCACCGACGATGTGAAGGCGGCGGCGAAACTGGCCGCCGGCATCAAGGGCATGAAGACCGTGGCGGTGCTGGGCATCGGCGGTTCCTCGCTGGGCGGTCAGGCGCTGACGGCGCTGCGCCGCGCCGCGGCACCCTGGGTCGAATTTCACGACAATCCCGATCCATTTTCCTGGACGGCGGCGCTGAAGCGCTTCGACCTGAAGAAGACCCATTTCATCGCCATCTCCAAATCGGGCGGCACCGCCGAGACATTGATGCAGGTGCTGACGGCCGCCGACGCGTTGGAGAAGGCCGGCGTGAAGTCGCTGAAGAAGCATTTCACCATCGTCACCGAACCGCACCAAAGCCCACTGGCCGATTTCGCCGACAGCATCGGCGCCGCGCGGCTGGACCATCCTACCGGCGTGGGCGGGCGTTATTCGGTGCTGACGATGGTGGGCGTGCTGCCCGCGATCCTGATGGGCCTGGATGTAAAAAAACTGCGCGCGGGCGCCGGTGCCGTTCTTGAAACCACCTTGGCCGCGAAAAATCCCATCGATGCGCCGGCTGCGGTGGGTGCGGCGCTGCATCAGGCGCTGGCGGCGGAAGGCAAGCTCGCCACCACCATTCTGTGGCCCTATGTCGACAAGCTGCAGGTGTTCGGCGGCTGGTGGCGGCAACTTTGGGCGGAAAGTCTGGGCAAGGATGGCATGGGCTCCACGCCCGTATCCGTGCTGGGTCCGGTGGATCAGCACAGCCAGCTGCAATTGTTCCGCGATGGCCCCGGCAATGCGCTGTTCACCTTGGTCAGTGTCGACACCAAAGGCAAAGGTCCGGCCGCGCCGCGCGCCCGCGCCAAGCAATTGGGCCTGGATTATCTGGCCGGCAAAAGATTGGGTGATCTGGTGGATGCGGAAGCCCGCGCCACCGCGCAGACGCTGTCCAAGAATGGCCGGCCCGTGCGCCAGATCCATCTGGCCAAGGTCGATGAGTTCGAGATGGGCGCCCTGATGATGCATTTCATGCTGGAGACCATCCTGATGGGACGGCTGATGGGGGTCGATCCGTTCGACCAGCCGGGCGTCGAGGAAGGCAAGATCCTGGCGCGGCAATATTTGAAAGAAGGCTAGAAGTTGGCGATCCGCCGTCTCTCTGAAGGAACCGTGAATCGCATTGCTGCGGGCGAGGTCGTGGAACGTCCTGCCGCGGCGGTGAAGGAGTTGGTGGAGAATGCGCTGGACGCGGGCGCGACCCGCATCGATATCGCGACTTCGAATGGCGGCGCCGACCTTCTTTTGGTCGAAGACAATGGCAGCGGGATGGAGGCGGACGAACTGCGTCTCGCCATCGAGCGCCATGCGACTTCCAAATTGCCGGAGCGCAATGGCGAAGACGATCTTTCGCATATCGAAACCCTGGGCTTTCGCGGCGAAGCCCTGCCGTCCATTGGTGCGGTGGCGCGGCTTTCCATCGCCAGCCGGATCGGCACGGGCGATGCCCATCAGATCGATGTGGATGGCGGCGCCGTCAGCGGCCCCTATCCCACCGCCTTTCGCGCGCCCGGCCAGCATGGCACGCGGGTGGAAGTGCGGGAGCTTTTTTATGCCACTCCGGCGCGGCTGAAATTCCTCAAAAGCGCGCGCTCGGAGGATCTGGCCACCCAGGACATCGTCAAGCGTCTGGCAATGTCGCGTCCCGATGTCGCCGTCACGCTCACCATGGATGGCCGCCGCGTGCTGGATCTGGAGGGCGGGCGCGATCTTTTGGAAAGCCGGCTCACGCGCCTCGCCCGCATCATGGGGCGCGATTTCCACGACAATGCCGCCAAGGTGGAGACGTCGCGCGAAGGCGTGACTCTCAGCGGTTATGCGGGACTGCCGACTTACAATCGCGCCAACGCCCAGATGCAATTCCTCTTCGTCAATGGCCGCCCGGTCCGCGACAAGCTTCTGATCGGGGCGGTCAGGGGCGCCTATGCCGATTTCCTGGCGCGCGACCGCCATCCGGCGCTGGCCTTGTTCCTGGAATGCGATCCGGCTTTCGTGGATGTGAATGTCCATCCCGCCAAGACGGAGGTGCGCTTCCGCGATGCGGGCCTGGTGCGCGGCCTGATCGTGGGGGCGCTGAAACATACGCTGGCCCAGGCCGGTCATCGCGCCTCGACCACGGTGGCGGGCGCGGCCTTGTCGGCCTTCCAGCGGCAATCGCCGGATTTCACGCCGTCTTTCCAGCCGCCGGCTTATCGTTCCGCGTCTTATTCGTCCGGCCTGCGCGAGCCGTCTTCGCTGTTCGCGGGTGGCACCGCGCTTTCCGCACGCGTGGAAGAAGCGCCGCTCGTTGATACGCCCGTGCCGGAGACGCCGCTGGGCCTGGCTCGTGCGCAGCTGCATGAAACCTATGTGGTGGCCCAGACCGCCGACGGTATCGTGATCGTCGATCAGCATGCCGCGCATGAAAGACTGGTCTATGAGCGGATGAAGAAGGCATTGGCCGATGGCGGCATCGCGCGGCAACCCTTGCTGATCCCTGAAGTGGTGGAGCTTGATCCCGCCGAAGTGACGCGAGTCACCGCCCGCGCCGCAGAACTGGCCGAACTGGGTCTAGCAGTGGAAGCCTTCGGTCCCGATGCGGTGATGGTGCGTGAAGTACCCGCCATGCTGGGCAAGCTGGATCTCAAAGGTCTGATCCGCGACCTGGCCGATGAAATCGCGGAAACCGGCAATGCCTTGTCGCTGAAGGAGCGGCTGGAGGAAGTGTCCGGTACTTTGGCTTGCCACATGAGCGTGCGGGCAGGGCGGCGCCTCAACGCCGACGAGATGAATGCGCTGTTGCGCGAGATGGAAGCCACGCCCCATTCGGGGCAATGCAATCACGGCCGCCCCACTTATGTGGAGCTGAAGTTGGCGGATATCGAAAGATTATTTGGCCGGCGTTAAAAACGCGATTTCAGTGTCGCCGTAATCGCGGATATCGAGCCGCTCGAATCCTTCCGCATCGAAGCTTTCGCCTTTGGCGGTTTCCACAACCAGCAACGCCCGTTCAGCAAGCCAGCCGCCTTCGCGTAAGCTTTTCAGGGCGGGCGCGATCAGGTTTTTGCGATAGGGCGGATCGAGAAATACCAGATCGAATGGTCCGCCCGCGCCCGCGCCCAGCGGGCCCAGATCGGTGGCGTCGCGCCGCCAGATCTTGGTCGCGCCGGTGAGCCCCAGAGCTTCGATATTCTCCCGTTGCAGCGCCCGGCTGTCGGCGGAATCATCCACCAGAAGGCAGAAGCGGGCGCCGCGCGACAAGGCTTCGATCCCCAGCGCGCCAGTGCCGGCGAACAGGTCAGCCACCGCGGCGTTTTCCACGCTAAAACCGATGTTGAAATCGCGGTGCTCCAGGATATTGAAAATCGCCTGGCGCGTCCGATCTGACGTAGGCCGCACACGGGCATCGTCCGGTGCGACAAGCCGCCGTCCGCCCAGTTTTCCGCCCGTAACCCTCATGCCGGCATGCCTATCGCCTTGTAACCATTTGCCTTCACCTAGCGAAAAACCGGTCGAACGGATATAGGTCGCCACATGAAAAAGCTGCTGATCCTTCTTGGTCTTCTGGCCGCGACTCCGGTTTGGGCGCAAACCATCGACGAATTGCCCAAGGTCCATGCCCGGCTGGTGGCCGAAGACTTGGCGGTCCCGCCCGGCGGCAGTATCACCGTGGCGCTGGAAGAAGACATCCGCGAGGGCTGGCACACTTACTGGATCAATCCCGGCGATGCCGGCGCCCCCAGCGAGATCAAGTGGACCTTGCCGCAAGGCTGGAGCGCGGGCGCCATTCAATGGCCTACGCCCAAGCGCCTGCCGGTCGGTCCGCTGATGGATTACGGCTATGAGGGCAAGCTCTGGCTGATGCAGAAGCTCACCGTGCCGGCCGATGCCAAAGCCGGCGACACGGTTACGCTGAAAGCGGCGACCTACTGGCTGGTGTGCAAGGATATCTGCGTTCCCGAAGAGGCCGCGCTGACGCTTCCCATCAAGATCGGCCCGGCGGCGCCCGATCCGGCCGTGGCGAAAGACTTTGCCGCCGCGCGCAATCTTCTGCCGGTCGCCTCGCCCTGGAAGCTGAATTACGCGCTGTCGAAAAATCTGGATCTCTATGCCAACGCGCCCGCGCTGGCGGCGGCGCACCCGGTCGAAGCGGATTTCTTTCCCGACAAGCCGGGCATCATCAAAGGCGCAGAGCCGCAAAAGATGGGCTTCACCAAGGATGGCCTGGTCTTGAGGCTTTCGCCCGGCGACAAGGCCTCAGGCATGACGGGCGCGCTCACCGGCGTGCTGGTGCTGAAATCCTCCGACGGTTCGATCCAGGCGCTGACGGTGGATGCGCCTTCCGGCCCGGTGCCGGACGCATTCGGCGCGGGTGGCGCGAGCGGCGAAGTGGCGGGCGGCATCACGCTTTGGGCCGCGATCCTTTTCGCCTTCCTGGGCGGGATCATTCTCAACGCCATGCCCTGCGTGCTGCCGATCCTGGCGATGAAGGC
>JAFECO010000449.1 GCA_018242085.1 Pseudomonadota bacterium | reverse complement strand
CGGGCCATTCATCGCCAGATCACCGGCGGTCACCGCGTGTTCCTGGATTGCCGCGAAGCGATCGGCGAAAAATTCGCGGCGCATTTTCCCACCGTCTATGCGGCCTGCATGTCGGGCGGCATCGATCCAGCCCGCCAGCCCATCCCGGTGGCGCCGGCCGCGCATTATCATATGGGCGGCATCGCGTCGGACGCGTCGGGCCGCACGTCGCTTCCCGGCCTGTGGGTAGCGGGAGAATGCGCCGCCACCGGGCTTCATGGCGCCAACCGGCTGGCGTCCAATTCCCTGCTGGAAGGCCTGGTCTTCGGCGCACGGGTCGCGGAAGACGTTCGGAGTACGATCCTGGCCGGAACGGCGAGCGGCCAGCCTCCCGCGCCCGCCGCCTTTGCCCTTCCCGCCCCGCCACATGTGTTGCGCGCGGCAATGAACCGGCATGTCGGCCTGGAGCGAAATCGGGAAGGATTGAACGAAGCGCTTGGCGTCATCGCGCGCCTGGAACAATCCAGCGGCGGCGAGCCCGCGCTTCTCAACATGCTGGCGGCGGCGCGGCTGGTGACGGCGGCAGCCTTGGCGCGCACGGAGTCCCGAGGCGGTCATTGGCGCAGCGATTTTCCGCTGACGCAGAAAAACGGCACGCGCACGTTCATCACTCTGGCGGACGCGGTTGGCGGCGAAGACCTGCAACAGCGCTTTGTGAAATCATGATGCCGATCGCCCTGGAATTCACCCGGCCACCGGCGGATCTGTTGATCGAGCCGCAGGTCCGCGCCGCATTGCAGGAAGATCTGGGCCGTGCCGGAGACATCACCTCCGAACTCACCATTCCGGCGGATCAGACCGGAAAAGCGCGGCTGGTGGCCCGCAAGCCTGGCGCGATCTCAGGCCTCATCGCGGCCAAGATCGCATTCCGCCTGATCGATCCGTTTTTGAAATTTGATGTTGCCGCCCCGGATGGCAGCAAAGTGGAGGCCGGCGCGTTGATCGCCACGGTATCGGGACCGGCGCGGGCCATCCTCACGGCCGAGCGGGTGGCGTTGAATTTTGCCGTTCATCTGTCCGGCGTGGCCACCGCCACCGCCGCTTTGGTGGACGCCGTCAAAGGCACAAAGGCGCGCATCGTCTGCACCCGCAAGACCCTGCCCAATCTGAGAATCCTGCAGAAATACGCCGTGCGCTGTGGCGGCGGCTTCAATCATCGTTTCGGGCTCGATGACGCCGTTCTAATCAAGGACAATCACATCGCCGCCGCGGGCGGCATCGCACCGGTTCTGGAACGCGTGCGCGCGGGCCTGGGGCACATGGCCAAGATCGAGATCGAAGTCGACACATTGGCGCAGCTGGAAGAAGCCTTGTCCCTGGGCGCCGACACGATCCTGCTGGACAATATGACGCCCGAAAATCTTCGGCGCGCCGTGGCTCTGGCGAAAAGCCGCGCGGTCCTGGAAGCGTCGGGTAATGTCGCGCTGGCGACGGTCCGCGAAATCGCGGAAACCGGCGTGGATTACATCAGCTCAGGCGCGATCACACACAGCGCCGTCAATCTGGATATCGGGCTCGACTTTTAACTGTCCCGCGAACGGGCCGGCATGCCGCGATAAAAGACGTGATTGCCGATCTGGCCCGTCTTTTCCAGGGTCGGGGCCCAGTCCGGGCTGATCGAAGACGCATGGTAATTGGTGGCGCCCCCGGTGGAATCCTTGCGCCAGGCCTGGTCGGTGAGGATTTCGGCCGCCAGACGCTCGGAATCGGCCCAGGCGCGGGCATCCTTTTCCCGGTTCAGGTCGCCGTTGCAGGCGAAGGAAAACTGGCAGCCGGGCCGGTTGGCGCCCTCATAGACCACGGCGCA
>JAFECO010000448.1 GCA_018242085.1 Pseudomonadota bacterium | reverse complement strand
AGATAGACTTCCGAGGCGCCCGCCTTCAGGTCGCTTTCGAAGGCGGCATATTGGGTGCGCACCGCTTCCCAATAAAAGCTGATCTGGCGGATGGCTTCCGGGTCCAGGCCCGGATCGCGGGGCGTGTGGCGCAAGGCCTCCACCACCGAGCCCAGGCAAGGCTGGGAGGTGTTGCCCGACATCGCATCCATTGCGCCGTCCACCGCGTCCACGCCCGCATCGATCGCCGCCAGGATGGTGGCGCCGGCAATGCCCGACGTGTCGTGGGTGTGCAGATGGATCGGCAGGCCGATTTCATTCTTCAGCGCCGCCACCAGCACCCGCGCCTGGGCGGGCTTGAGCAGCCCGGCCATGTCCTTGATCGCCAGGATGTGGCAGCCGGCTTTCTCCAACTCCTTGGCCATGCGGATGTAATAGGCCAGGTCGTATTTGGCGCGGGCCGGATCGAAAATATCGCCGGTATAGCAGACCGCGCCTTCCGCCAGCTTGCCCGCATCGCGCACCGCATCGATGGCGACGCGCATATTCTCGGTCCAGTTGAGGCAGTCGAAGATGCGGAACAGATCCATGCCCGCGGCGGCGGTGCGGCGGACGAATTCCTTCACCACATTGTCGGGATAGTTGGTGTAGCCCACGCCATTGGCGCCGCGCAGCAGCATCTGGGTGAGGATGTTGGGCGAAGCCTCGCGAATCCGCGCCAGCCGCTCCCACGGATCTTCGCCCAGAAAGCGCATCGCCACGTCGAAGGTGGCGCCGCCCCAGCATTCCAGCGACAAAAGCTGCGGCAGGCCCTTGGCATAGGCCGAAGCCACGGCCGCGATGTCATAGGTGCGCACCCGTGTCGCCAGCAAGGACTGGTGGCCGTCGCGCATGGTGGTGTCGGTGATCAGGACCTGCTTCTGGTCCTTCATCCAGGCCGCGAATTTCTCCGGGCCCAGCTGATCCAGGCGCTGCTTGGTGCCGGGCGCGGGCGCGGCGTCGAAATGCGGAACCACGGGCCTTCTGGCATCGGCGGGCGGCAAGGCGCGGCCGCGCGTCTCCGGATGGCCGTTCACGGTCACATCGGCGATGTAGGTGAGAAGCTTGGTGGCGCGATCGCGGCGGGGCGGCAGGTGGAACAGCTCCGGCGTCTCGTCGATGAAGCGCGTGGTGTACTGGTTGGAGCGGAATTTGGGATGGCTAAGCACCGATTCCAGGAAGGGCAGATTGGTCGCCACGCCCCGGATGCGGTATTCGCGCAAGGCCCGCTCCATGCGGGCGATGGCCTCGCCCGGCGTCGAGGCCCAGGCGGTGACTTTCTCCAGCAGCGGATCGTACCAGCGCGTCACCACCGCGCCGGAATAAGCGGTGCCGCCATCGATGCGGATGCCGAAGCCGGTGGCGCCGCGATAGGCGATGATGCGGCCGTAATCGGGAATGAAGTTGTTTTCCGGATTTTCCGTGGTGATGCGGCATTGCATGGCATGGCCGCGAGGCTCGATCAGCTCCTGGGGCGGGATGCCGGTTTCGTAACCGCCGTCTTCGGTGGCGACACCGATGCGCTTGCCTTCGGCGATGCGGATCTGGGCTTTCACGATATCGAGGTCGCAGATCACTTCGGTGACCGTGTGCTCGACTTGGACGCGCGGGTTGACCTCGATGAAATAGAATTTGCCGCTATCGACATCCATCAGGAATTCGACAGTGCCGGCGCCCACATAATCGGTGCCGCCCGCGATCCGAAGCGCCGCCGCGCACAATTCCTGGCGGGTGGCGGAATCCAGATAGGGCGCGGGCGCCCGCTCGATCACTTTCTGGTTGCGGCGCTGGATGGAGCAGTCGCGCTCATAGAGATGCACCAGGGTGCCATGGGCATCGC
>JAFECO010000447.1 GCA_018242085.1 Pseudomonadota bacterium | reverse complement strand
ATCGCCATGAATGGCGGCAAGGGCGCCATCGCGATCCGGCCGGCCAGCCATAAGGCCGTCAAGAAATACAGCGGGCCGCCCCCGTAGGATTTTCGCCCTGTCCATCCGGGCACCGCCGTGAGCAGGAAGCCGCTGATCGCGGCCGCGACGAAACCGAACAGCATTTCGTGCGCGTGCCAGTACATCGCCGGAATTGCCCGATCGGGCCAGACTTGCGGGTTCAAGAACACCGTCAGCCAGATCGCCATGTTGGCGACGGCGTCCAGGGCGGCGAGCAGAAAGAAGGGCCGAAACCCATAAGCAAAAAGCACAAATTGCCGGGGTGCCGCATTGCGCGGCGAATAATCCGTCGCCATCGCCATCAGAACACCAATGTTTCCGCCAGATTTTCGGCGTCTGAAGCAGCATTTGGGCGGCGGCGAATGAGGTGCGTCGCGGCCGCCAATGTCTTCTGGCCGGCCGAATCCTGATCGGACAATGGGGTTGCCAGCCGCCCTTTGATGGTTGCGCGCGAAAATACGTCGCGATCGGAGCAGCTTTCGGCGGCACTGGCCCGCATCATGCGGAATTCGAGAGCATCATCGCTTCGTCCTCCGGACAAACCGGCGAGCAGCGGAGCGAGAAAGAGCCGTGCCGTCACCAGCGCCGATGACGGATTTCCCGGCAGGCCCACAACCAGCGTCTTGCCTGCGCGCCCGAACCAGATCGGCTTTCCGGGCTTGATCGCCACTTTCGCAAATATCAATTCCAGGCCCAAAGGCGCAAACGCAGCTTTGGCGAGATCCTTTTCTCCCACGGACGCGCCGCCTATCGTTATGACGATATCCGCCGCCGCAGCTGCCTCTGCCGCCATGGCCTGAAGCCGGGTCAGGTCGTCCGGACAGCGCAGACGAGCGATAGCGTCTCCGCCCCAGCGACGAACCAGCGCGGAGACGCCAAAGGAAATGCTTTCCGGGATTGTCCCTTCCGGCCGATCACGATGCCCAGGTTCGGTCAGCTCGTCGCCGCAGCAAAGGATCACAACGCGCGGCTTGCGAAACACGTCGACCGCCGCGATGTCGGCCGCTGCAATGCCCACAAGATGCTGCGGGTTGAGGCGGCAAGGCGCCGGCACGATGACATCGCCTTCGGCGAAGTCGGAACCGGGCCGACGCAGATGACGCCGGGCGGGATATTCCGAGATTGTCGCGAAACCCCGGTCTTCGCGCACATATTCCTGCATGACAACGCGATCCGTTCCCGCAGGCGCAGAAGCTCCGGTAAATATGCGGACGCAAGTTCCCGGCTGGAGAGGTTTGCGGCGGCCGTCACCGGCGAAAGATTTGCCCGCGATCCTCAAGGATACGGGAAGGCGCGCGATGTCGGCATCACGAACGGCATACCCATCCATCGCCGATACCAGGGTGGACGGAGATGTGCGCCGGGCCACGGCCGGATTTGCCAGAATGCGGCCATCGGCTCGATCGAGGGGGATTTGTTCGACCGCCAACGGTTGGGCGTGAATGGCGATCAAGCGGATGGCCTGATCGAACGAAATCAAGTCGGGCTTTGCGTTGATGTCGGCGAAATTCGCGGATGCAGCCATTGTTGTGCTCTAAAAGGTGGTCGTGAGGGATAGCCAAGTCTTATGCCTGCTGGCGATGGATGCGGCGCCCGTATAGGCGGCATAAGCCAGGTCCAGCCGCCAGTGTTCGTTCAAGCGAACCATGGCTTCCAAATCGGTTTCATGACCCTCGCTGCCGGAACCTTGGACGGCATTGAAATCGTGATACCAGGCCGCAAAGGTGACGCGCCGCGGGCCGCCCAGGAATTGCAGGTCTGTCTGATAGGCCAATTTGCCGTAGCCATCCGCAACACCAC
>JAFECO010000446.1 GCA_018242085.1 Pseudomonadota bacterium | reverse complement strand
GCAAATTCCCGCAGCTGAAAGCGGAATTTCCGGACCTGGTCCTGCATCTGATCGGCCCGCTTCAGACCAACAAGGTGAAGGATGCGGCGGCGCTGTTCGACGCCATCCAGACCTTGGACCGCACCCGGCTGGCCGATGCCCTGGCAGCAGAGCGCGACAAAAGCGGCAGATGCCCGCAGCTGTTCATGCAGGTGAATACCGGCGAAGAACCGCAGAAGGCGGGCGTGCTGCCGGCGGAAACCGAAGCCCTGATCGCTTATGCCCGCAAGCTGGAATTGCCTTTGGTCGGCCTGATGTGCATTCCGCCCGTGGAAGACGATGTCGCGCCGCATTTCGCTTTTCTCGCCAAGCTGGCGAAGGAGAATGGCCTCAGCGAACTCAGCATGGGGATGAGCGGGGATTTCGAGATGGCGATCCGCTTCGGCGCCACCCATGTGCGGGTTGGCAGCGCGATTTTTGGCGAGAGAACTCCTTTATCTCCCGCCGCTCGCTAGGGGTCGCGGCGTTCGCGGCTCGAAATAGTCCGAAGGACTATTTCGCCCCTTAGGGGCGCCGCTCACCCTTCGACAAGCTCAGGGTGAGGATAATCACATATCCTCATGCTGGTCGCGCGGCGCTGCCGCTAACGACTGTCGAAGCACGGGGATCAACCAGTAATCCGCAGCTTGTCACCGGCGCGGAATTGCGCCAGCGCCGCGCGCAGATCGTGATCGGTCAAGGCCACGCAACCCGCCGTGGGCGTATAGCCGTCGCGCGCCAGGTGCAGGAAAATCGCGCTGCCCGCGCCTTGCACCACCGGATCGTCATTGAAGCCCACCACCACGATGATGTCGTAGACATGGCTGTCCAGCCACAGATGCTCGGCGCTGACCGGATAAGGATGCTTGACCAGCTTGTTGTAGTTGGGATCGCCGGGCGCATCGCACCAGCCGTCTTCGGGCACCAGCGCGCGCGCCGGCAAAATCGTTTTGGGCTTTTCCGTGCGGTCGGCACGCCAGAACAGCTGGCGCAGCGGGAAAACGCCGATCGGTGTCTTGCCGTCGCCTTCCTTCTTTTGGCCCATGCCATGAGGGCCGATGGCGCAGCGACGGGGGCCCGCGCCCCAGTTCATCACGGGGCCGGCGGCGGAATTGGAAACGGTCAGATCCATGCGCCCAAGCTTAACTCAACTCGTGGCGGCGGCAACCTGGGTGGTGAGCGCCATGCCGGGCAAGGCGATGGATTTGCGATAGGCCGACATCGCCCGGCGCGCCAGATCGACATCCACGCCCTTGGCGTCGAGCGAGGCCTGCAGCGCCATCATGTCGGCGGTCATGTCCATGGGCTGGACGTCCGGCGCCTGGGGGGCCGATTTGGCGTTGCTTGCCACCGCCTTGTCGCGAGGATGACCCGTGAACAGCGCCAGGATGGTGCTGCCGAAATCCTTGCCCGTGACCGCTTCGAACACCGCGTCGGCGGCGCCGGAAACCGCCCCCCACAGCCCGCCATAAAGCGCGTCGCCCGCGATCCGTTCGGGCACGCCGATATGGGTGCCGGTGATGGCGCGATAGAGCGTGCCGATCACGGGCAGATGCTCCAGAGGATTGATGATCGACAGAAGATTGTGGAATGAGAAATCCCAGTCCGAGGATCCCTTGGACGCGTCCGCCCGGTCCGCCGGAACAGGCGGTGCGGCAACGGGGCCGGCGGCGTCGATGCTCATCGCCTCACCCAAGCAAGGCCCCTGCCAGCGGAAAAATGGCTTTATTGCTGGAATTTCACCGGGGCGAGACATTGTAAGCGGCAGAATTTGCCGATCCCGATGTTTTTGGCGCCGGCCAAATCGGGCTAATCTCGCCCCGCCCCGAACCCAAGAGTGATA
>JAFECO010000445.1 GCA_018242085.1 Pseudomonadota bacterium | reverse complement strand
TCAGTTCTTGCCGTCGTAATAGATCCGCCAGATGCGGCCTTTCTTGCCGTCCACGACATACAGCGAGCCGTCCGGGCCCACCGCCGCGCCGGTGGGGCGGTAAGCGGCCTTGGCGGGATTGCGGTCGCCGGGATTGGGGCCGGCAAAGCCTTCGGCGAAGCGTTCGATGGTGCCCGGCTTGCCGGCCTTGTCGAAAGGCACGAACTCCACGTCATAGCCGCGATGGCCGTCCGCCGCCTCGGCGCCGGCGCCGCCATGATAGACCACGAAAGCGCCGCCCCGATATTCCTTGGGGAATTGCTTGGCGTCATAGAACACCAGATCCAGCGGCGACTGATGCGCCGACAGGCCGGCCAGCGGCGTGGTGTAATTGCCTTCCGCCGGGGTCTTGCCGTCGCCGCCATATTCCGGCGCCGTCAAGCGCGCCTTCATCGACATGTCGTAATAGGTATAGGGCCAGCCCAGATTGGCGCCCTTGTCGATGCGGTGCAGTTCCTCCGCCACCACATCGTTGCGGTCGTTGCGGCCCTGCATCACGCCATACAATCCGTTCAGGCGGTGCGACCAGTCGACCGCCATCATGTCACGAATGCCGGTGGCGATCTGCTCGCCGCCTTCGGGGAATTTCTGATCGAGTTTGGAGGCGTCAAAGCGCCAGACGCCCGAACGCCCGTTCAGCGACGGACAGGGGCGCAGGCCCACCGGCTTGCCGCTCTTGGGGGCCGCGGGATCCGGGCAGATGTTTCCGGTGGCGCCGGCTTCGATATAGAGACCGCCCTTGCCGTCGAACGCCATGCCGCGGCTGGGATATCCCTTGGACGGCAGGCCGTCGATCACGACCTGCGCCGGGCTGGAAGGCACCAGTTCATGGCCCTTGAAATCGAAGCGATAGACGGTGGTGGGAGAGGTCGCATAGAGCGCGTTCTTGTAGAAGCGGATGCTGGTGCCGTTCGCGACCGTGCTGAAATGCTGGGTCTCGACCACTTTGTGATCGGCATCCAGGCGCAAGGCGATGATGCCTACCGGCTCGGCGTCGCGGGCGGTGTTGGTGGAGACATAGATGTCGTTTCCGCGGACCGCCAGATGACGGCCCTGCCCCACGCCTTCGGCGACCACGCTGGCATGAAAGCCCCGCGGCAGGACCAGATTGTCGGGCTCCCCCGCGATAGCCGGAGAGGCAGCCAGCGCCAGAAGCGAAACAGCGGCAAACATTTTCATCGATGGGATTCCTGCAAGGGGCCGAAACGGGCATATGCCCTTTAATTCCCAGGCGTATAGGTGCTGGGTTTCCGGCTTGCAAGAGTTTTACGGTCGCAGGGGTGTGGAAACCTTCCCGGTCCGGTCACCACACATGCAGGCGGGCGGCCGGGGCCAGATACAAGGCCTGTCCCGGCTGGACATTGAAGGCGGGATACCAGCCGTCGATGTTGCGGACTTGCCGGGCCCGGAACTGGCCGGGGGCATGGACATCCACCAGCACCTGCTGGCGCGCCGCCGCCTCGCGGGTCTTGGTCGCCCATTCCTGCGCGAAGCCCAGGAAGAATTCCTGCTCGCCCGTCAGGCCCTGATCGCCCGGTGCGGGCTTGCCGCCCAAGGAGGCGTGCCAGGCGTCATAGGCCGCCGCCAGCCCTGCATTGTCGGCGATATTCTCGCCCAAGGTCTGCTGGCCGTTCACCGACAGATCGGGGAACAGCTTGTACGCATTATATTGCGCGACCAGCGCCTGCCCCGATTGCTTGAAATGGGCGAAGTCTTCCTTAGTCCACCAATTGTGCAGCCGCCCCTTGGCGTCGAACGCCGCGCCCTGGTCGTCGAAGGTGTGGCTGATCTCATGGCCGATCACCGAGCCGATGGCGCCATAGTTGAAAGC
>JAFECO010000444.1 GCA_018242085.1 Pseudomonadota bacterium | reverse complement strand
TCGATGACGATGCGGTGAGCCTTTCCAATCTGCAGCGGCAGATCCTTTTCAGCACCGCCGATGTGGGCAAGCTGAAGGTGGAGGCCGCCGCCGCCCATCTGGACGCGCTCAATCCCGGCGTGACCGTGACCGCGCACCCGGTCCGCCTTACCGCCGGCAATGCGCGGGCATTGATCGCGGATTACGACATCGTGGCGGACGGCTCGGACAATTTCGAAACCCGCTTCCTGCTCAACGATGCCTGTTATTTCGCCGGCAAGATTCTGGTCTCGGCGGCGGTGACGGAGTTCGACGGCCAGCTTGCCACCTTCAAGGCCTGGGATAGAAGCGCGGCCTATCCCTGCTATCGCTGCCTGTTTGCGGCCCCGCCCCCGCCCGGCACGGTGCAGAGCTGTTCGGAGACGGGGGTGCTGGGCGCGGCCGCGGGCGTGATGGGATCGCTCCAGGCATTGGAAATCCTCAAGCAAATCACGGGTATCGGCGAGGGCCTGGCGGGTAAAATTTTGATTACCGACACATTGGCGGCGCGTTTTCGCACCGTGTCGCTCGAACCCGATCCTGCCTGCCGCTTGTGCGGCCCTCACCCCCAAATCCGGGATCCTCAAGCTTAACCGGGTTTCAACGCTGTCCGGGCAGAGTTCCCGCAAGACATGGCAATCAGCCATGCGCGAGGACCAATGGCGCGGCAAGTTCATTTCGAGGTTTTCCGCCGGGCGGGCGCCAAAGGCGGCTGGACCCTGCATGAAGTGGTGAACGATCGCGGCCGCGCGCTCGCCATGGCGCAGGAGATGATGGCGTCGGAGAAAGCCACCGGCGTCAAAGTGGTCAAGGAAACCTATGACGACGATACCGGCGATTATCTGTCGCTGAAGATTTTCGAGGACGGCCACAACAAGATGAAGACGGCGCCGGCGCAGGAAGACGCGCCGCCGTCGCTGCCTTGCTTCAAGCCGGACGATCTTTATTCCTATCACGCGCGCCAGACCATGATGCGCCTCTTGGGCGATTTTCTGGGCCGCAACAAGATCACCATCACCGAGCTGATCCACCGCGCCGACATGCTGGACAAGCTGGAGGCCACAGGCACGCTCTATCAGCATGCGGTCCAGAAGATCGCGGTGGCGCAGGCCGCGTCCAGCACCACGCCGGTGCAGCAGATCGTCAAGAACCTCAACGAACTCACCACCCAGGCGACCCAGCGGGTCTATCGCGATCAGCGCAAAGGATTGTTTCCCAATCCCCGCGCCGATCAGTTCGCCGAACTGGCCGCCAAATTGGCCGGACAGGGCGATGCGGCCTATATCTTCAACGGCGCCTTGGCGCGCCATCTCAAAGACACCCAAGGCTGGAACGACAAGGTCCTGGCCTTGCTGGAAATCCTGGCCAAGACGCCCGCGTCCGGCGATTCCCGCACCCTGATTCTGTCCTCTATCGACGCCATTCTGGCCGAGGCCCTGAGCGCGTCGACCGCGCTGCACGAACTGATCGGGCAGGCGGAGAATCTGTCCGAAGCGCTGACCCGCCTGGTGGAATTGTTCTTGGGCAAACTGGCCGCCGATGCCGCCCATGGCGGCGTGGCGGCGCTTTCCGCGCGCTTTGCCGCCGACGAATTGCCCGAAGCGCGCACCGCCATCGCCCGGCGGATCGTCGCCGAATTCAAGAGCGCCAAGCGGCTGCGCCCGGATTCACTGGTCGAGGAATTGACCGCGCTCAGGCGGCTCGCCAATCGCGTGGTTTATGGCGTGGGAAAATTCCTCAGCCATGAGGATCTGATCGCGGCCTTCACCTTGCGCTCCAAGCGGCTGGTGACCCAGGAAATCCTGAGCGGCTATGTCCAGGATTGCGCCCCCGACGAGAAGATGGAGCGTCTTC
>JAFECO010000443.1 GCA_018242085.1 Pseudomonadota bacterium | reverse complement strand
TTGGTCATCGAGGCGATGCGGAACAGGCTGTCGGGCGTGACCGGGCGCTTGGCATCCATGTCCTGGATGCCGAACGGCTTCACATATTCCAGCTTGCCATGGGCGACGATGCCATAGACCAGGCCGGGCACATGATTGTCGGCCATGAATTGCGTGAAGATCCGGTCCAGCTGGGGCGCCACGCGCTCAAGGGCGGGCGGCGTTTGGGTTGGCTGGGCGCCTGCTTGTTGGGCATCGGCGGGCAGCAGCAAAGCGGCAGTGCCTGCCATCGCGGCGATCACAACGCGCCTGGTTTCACGAAGCATTGGCACCCCCTATGGTCTCGCGCTAAAACCTTGTGCGCTCTCGGGACAGATTACAGGCCCGCCGCCCGGTGTGAAGCCTCATGGCGGTCCGCCGGCACATATTGCTGAGGATTGTCGCATGGCGGATGCGGGAAAACGCAAACTGCTTCTGATCAACAAGGCCGCGCTGGACGAACTGGTTTCGCTCCAGGATGCCATCGCCATCGTGGATTCGGCGATGCGGGATTATTCGGCCGGGCAGGTGGGTTCGCCCCAGCGCGCCGTGCTCAGCGTCAATCCCGACACGAGGATGGGATTGATGCCGGGCACCATGCCAGGGCTGGGCCGTTTCGGCCTGAAGGTGGTGAGCCTGTCGTCGCAAGCGCCCAAATTCGGACTCTACAGCCATCAGGGCATGATGCTCCTGTTCGACGACGCCACCGGCCAGCCGCTTTGCATGATCGAATGCCATGCCCTGACGCGGCTGCGCACGGCGGCGGCCAGCGCGGTGGCGACGCGGGCCTTGTCGCGTCCGGACAGCAAGACCCTTGCCATCATCGGCAATGGCGATCTGGCGGGACCGCATATCGACGCGATCTCGGCGGTCAGGCCCATCGAGCAAGTGATCGTGTGGGGGCGCCATCCGGGAAAGGTGGAAGCCTTTGTGCAAAGCCTGCCCAATGTCCTCAACCAGAGCGTCAACATCGTCACGGATATCCGCCAGGCGGTGGGATTGGCCGACATCATCTGCACGGTGACGTCTTCCGCGGAGCCTCTGGTGCATGGCGAATGGCTCAAGCCCGGCCAGCATCTCAATCTGGTCGGCTCCAGCGTGAAGGGCCCCCGCGAAGTGGACGATGAGGTGGTGGCGCGGGGCTATTACATCGCCGATTCCAGGCCTCATGCCTTGTCGCAAGGGGCCGAGCTTTGCCATGCCATCGAGCAGGGCAAGGTGAAGGAGGATCATCTCAAGGGCGAGATCGGCGAAGTCTTGGCGGGCTCGGTGCCCGGACGCGCCAGCCGGGAGCAGATCACCATCTACAAATCGCTGGGCCATATCGCCCAGGATATTTCCGTGGCCAATGCGGCCCTGAGCCGGGCCGCCGAATCTGATAGCGTCGTCGCCATAGATTGGTAATTGAGAATATGCGGGGGTTCCGATGGATTTGTCGCGCCGTGCGTTGATGGGCAGCCTGGGCGTGGCGTCCGCCGCGCTGCCGCTGGCGGCCAGGGCCGTGCCCTCCATGCTGACCGCGCTGCCGGACAAATCCTCTTACGATTTCCATGGCACGTACCTCAATGCGGCTTATGCCCATCCGCTCAATCGCATCGTGCGCAAGGCGGGCAATGATTTTCTGATGTCGCGCGCCGACAGCGAAGTCACCCGCGCCTGGCCCCGCGACAATCCCCGCAACGCGGCGGTGGCGAAATTCGCCGCCCTCATCAATGCCAGCCCCGACGATATCGCCGTGGTGCCCAGCACCATGGAAGGGGAGAACCATGTCGCCGCCGCGCTGGGCCTCGGCGAACATGCGGGCGTGGTGACGGATGTCTATCACTATGACGCCTCGCTGATCCTGTACGGCGAGCG
>JAFECO010000442.1 GCA_018242085.1 Pseudomonadota bacterium | reverse complement strand
CGGGCGACCCAGAAGAAGATGATGTCGAAACCGGTGACCAGCACGCTGGTGGGATAGAAGCGCGCCAGCTCGGGCGTCTTGTCCGGCCAGCCCAGGGTCGAGAAGGGCCAGAGCGCCGAGGAGAACCAGGTGTCCAGCACGTCGGAATCGCGCGTGAGCGCCTTTCCATCGGCCTGCGCGACGGCTTCGGCTTCGGTTTCGGCGCAATAAATTTTGCCGTCCGCATCGTACCAGATGGGAATCTGGTGCCCCCACCAGATCTGCCGGCTGATGCACCAGGGCCGGATGTTGCGCATCCAGCCGAAAAAGACATTCGTCCAATTCTCCGGAACGAATTTGGTCTTGCCGTTTTCCACCGACGCGATGGCCTTGGCCGCCAGCGGCTCGACATTCAGGTACCATTGCTCGGTGAGCATCGGTTCCAACACGACGGTCTTGGTTTTCTCGTCATGCGGCACCGAATGAGTGATGGATTGGGTGTCGGCCAGAAGGCCCGCCGAATCCAGGTCCGCCACGATCTTCTTGCGCGCGGCTTCACGCGACAGGCCGCGATAAGGCGCGGGCACCTGGTCGTTCAAGGTGCCGTCCTTGTTGAGGATGCTGATCATCGCCAAATTGTGGCGCTTGCCGATCTCGAAATCGTTGAAGTCGTGCGCCGGTGTGATCTTGACCGCGCCGGTGCCTTTTTCCGGATCGGAATGTTCGTCGGCGATGATCGGCACCAGCCGCCCGGTCAGCGGCAGAACCGCCTTCTTGCCGACCAGTGCCTTGTAGCGCGCGTCATCGGGATGCACCGCCACGGCGGTATCGCCCAGCATGGTTTCGGGGCGCGTGGTGGCGATGGTGATGAAGCTGCCCGGCATATCCTCGATGGGATAGCGGATGTGCCAGAGATGGCCCTTGATCTCGATATTCTCGACTTCCAGGTCGCTGACCGCCGTTTCCAGGCGCGGATCCCAGTTCACCAGCCGCTTGTCCTTGTAGATCAGGCCCTGGCGGTAGAGTTCGACAAAGACTTTGGCGACGGCGCGCGACAGCCCCTCGTCCATGGTGAAGCGTTCGCGGCTCCAATCGGCGCTGGCGCCCAGCCGGTGCAGCTGCTCGATGATGGCGCCGCCGGATTCGGCTTTCCATTTCCAGATTTCGGCCAGGAACTTCTCGCGCCCCAGCCCGACCCGGCTCATCTGCCGTTCCGCCAGCTGGCGCTCCACGATCATCTGGGTGGCGATGCCCGCATGGTCGGTGCCGGGCTGCCACAAGACATCCTTGCCCCGCATCCGCTCGAAGCGGGCCAGAATGTCTTGCAACGTATTGTTGAGGGCGTGGCCGATATGAAGCCGCCCGGTGATATTGGGCGGCGGGATCATGATGGCGAAGGGCTCGGCGTCCGGGCGATTGCCCGCGCGGAAGGCGCCGGCCTCCCGCCACTGGGCATAGATGCGCCCTTCCACGTCCTTGGGAGAAAATGTCTTGTCGAGCATGCCGGACCTTAAGCCTATTTGCAGGCTTTCCGGCTTTTCAGTCTCGGATCAAGCCCTGTTAGCGCGCTAACTAGCGCTTGCCGCGGGCCTTTACCACCCGCTCGATTTCCGTCCGTACCGCCCCTTCCAGCAGGGCGGGGAAATGCTCGTCCATCCATTCGCGGATCAGGGGCTTCATCCCTTCGATCACGGCGGCGGAATTGTCGGACAGATATTTCGCCATCACCGGTTCGAAGCTTTCGCGCACCGCGCGCTCGAACACATTTTCCACCGTGGAGCCACCGATCGGCGCCAGGGGGGCCGGGGCCGGACGGGGGTGCGGTGCGGGCTCGGCCGGTTCGTCGGCTATGGAGGCAAACGTGTCATCCAAGGCCTGGCGGGTCTGGTCGGAGAAGATGCCTTCGTCT
>JAFECO010000441.1 GCA_018242085.1 Pseudomonadota bacterium | reverse complement strand
GCTGGGAGAAATGGCACCAGTCATCGCCCTTAAGGGGACATGCTTCTTCATGCGTACAGGGCGCCGCGACATGCCCGCCCGCTTCGATCAACGCCGCGCGCGCCGTGCGAATGCGGGCGAACCCTGCGGGCGTGCCCGGTTCGACCAGCACCAGCACCTGCGATGCCGCATTCCACAATTGGCGCGCGGTGTCGCCGGCCGCCGCTTCCGGCAATTCCGCCAAGACATAACCCGCCGTCACCAGATCGGCGCGGGGCAGATCCATGCCCAATCGGCCCGATACAATTTCGGCATCCGGCATCAGGCGCGCCGCCAGGTCCCGGAACGTCGCGTTGGGTTCGATCATGGTGACCGCGGCGAGCGGTGGCCAGGCTTCACGCGCGGCCCAGCTTGCCGTGCCGGGCCCCGCGCCCACATCCAGCAGGTTGCCCGGCGCAAAATCCGGCACAGCTTCGGCCAGCCGGGCAAAGACGGCACAAAGCGCCGCATGGGTCGCGGGCGCCCGCGTCACCAGATACGCCAGCGCATCCGCCGGATTAACGATGCCCACCGAAGTTCCGCCATCCCGGTAGGCGGCGGACATTTTCCCGGCCCGCTGCTCCAGATCCTTGCGCGAAACCCCTTCCAAAAGCAGGGCAATTGCAGCACCCCATGAAGGCGTCATGACGCCGCCTTGACCCTGGCCGGGGGGGTGCTTAGATCAGCTACGCTTTTCAAAGGGTCCGTCCCATGTCCGATGTTCAGGCACGCATTGCCGACGATGTGAAGAACAATGACGTCCTGCTCTACATGAAGGGCACGCCGGTCTTTCCGCAATGCGGCTTCTCCTCCATGGCGGTGCAGATTCTTTCCCATCTGGGCGTGAAGTTCAAAGCCGTGGACGTGCTCGCCGATCCGGAGATCCGCCAGGGCATCAAGGATTTCTCCAACTGGCCGACCATTCCCCAGCTCTATGTGAAGGGCGAATTCGTGGGCGGCGCCGACATCCTGCGCGAGATGTTCGAGGCCCAGGAGCTTGGCCCCTTCCTCACCGAGCGCGGCGTCGCACTCGAACCGGCGGCTTAACGCCCGGCCACAGACCTCATCGCCCGAACTCCTCATCCTGAGCTTGTCGAAGGATGAACCATGAGGATGGCGCATGCTCTCCCCGCGGCCTCATCCTTCGACGGGCTCAGGATGAGGATTTTGTGGTTCCCACCTAATTCCCGTTAAAATGTCTTTCCCATACCGGCGCGATGCGCGGTCGCTTGGACACGACATCGGCCAATGCGGTGAGACGGGGCAGATTCACCCGCCGCCAGTCCTTGCCCACGCTCCAGCGCGAGAACATCGCGGCATAAATATCCAGCAGCGAAAAACCGCCGGCTAGAAGATACGGCCCCGCCAGCACGCGCTCGATCAAAAGCAGGCGTTCGCGCACCCGGCCCCGCGCCACTTCCCTGAGCGCATGGGCGGCGGCGCCTTCCGGCACGAAGCGCTGCGGATAATCCACGATCTCGACAAAGGGATAGATCTCGCTGGCCATGAAGGCGAGCCAGCGATAGGCGTTGGCGCGGGCGGGACCGGCCTGGGCCGGCAAAAGCCCGCTTTGGGGAAAATGATCCGCCAGGGTCAGCAGAATGGCCAGCGATTCCGTGACGATCTCGCCTTCCGGAAGCCTGAGCGCCGGAATCTTGCCGCTGGGATTGAGGCTGAGGAAATGCGGCGCTTTCTGTTCGCCCCGCTCCAGCGAAATCATCTCGAATTCATAAGGCGCGCCCACTTCGGCCAGCGCCGCTTCGGCGGAAAAGGCGCCCGAACCCAGATCGCCGTAAAGTTTGTAGGACATGCGTTTTCTGCCCCCATTTGTCTTCTTCGGGATAAACCCTCAGAAGACATCTTCCCCCGCC
>JAFECO010000440.1 GCA_018242085.1 Pseudomonadota bacterium | reverse complement strand
ATTTGATCGTTATGGTCGAACACCGGCACGGCGATGCTGCCGATGCCGGAGCCGCGTGTGTCCGCCTCGAAGTCGTAATAATGCGTCATGATGAATTTATGCCGTTCGGCCGGATACGCATCGTGAGTGGGGCTGCCGTCTTCGCGCGTGTCGCTGGAGAAGGCCTTGAGGATTCGCGCGCTGGGAGAGTTGGGCAGTTCGAGGTGCGTGCCGGGCCTGACCACGATGGTGGGAGAAGCATTGCTGGGGATGCAGGACAGGACCACCCCGCCGTCTCCCGAATGGGTCGAGAGAATCACGGAATGCCGGACCTGATCTCTGAGGCGCGACATATGGGGCGGCGCGACATCGACCAGCGTGTTTTGCTCGAGAGCGATCTGGCCCATCACGTAAAGCTTGGTGCCCAGCCGGTAAGCCTCCAGCGGTTCGGCTTTCTCGATGAAGCCAAGCGCGCGCAAGGTGCTCACATGCCGCGAGATGCGGGGCAAGGTCATTTTGAGGGCCCGCGCCAATTCGGCCAGCCGAACCGGGCCGCGAAAATCCGCCAGGGCATCCAGCACCTTCGCCGCGACAATCACCGTTCGCACGGTGCCGTCATTGTCCGCATCCTTCGGTTTCTTGGCGCTTCGCTTCACGGGGACATCCATCGCTTCGATACTGGCCGGATGCGAATGGCGTTCCGGCCGGACCAAGATTTAGACCAGTTATCCGCTTGTCTCCAACTGGCAAGCTCCTCCGGGTAAAGGCATTTGCAACGCCGGACATACTAACGTAATATGAAATACTATTCCATAATATGTTAGTCAGGGAGCGAAGGCAGGCATGGCGACGACGGGGGGGCAGGCTCTGGTCGAGCAGCTTCGGCGCGAAGGCGTCGAGGTCATATTCGGGATCCCCGGCGTGCAGCTGGATTGGGCCGTGGACGCCCTTCATGGCGCCTCGGATCACATAAAATATGTGGTGCCGCGCCACGAACAGGCCACCTCCTACATGGCGGACGGATACGCGCGCAGCACCGGCAAGGAAGGCGTGTGCATGGTGGTCCCCGGCCCGGGCATGTTGAACGCGTTGGCGGGGCTGGCGACCTCCTGGGCCTGCAATTCCCGGGTGCTCTTTATTGCCGGCCAGATTCCCTCCGCCGCGATCGGGAAGGGCCACGGCATGCTCCATGAAATTGCGGATCAATCGTCCATTTTGCGGTCCCTGACGAAATGGCACGGAATCGCGCTCAAGCCGACCGATATTCCCGCACTGGTTCATGAGGCATTTGTCCAGCTGCGCTCCGGCCGCCCCCGGCCGGTCGCTCTGGAGATGCCGCCGGATGTCTTGCAAGCCACGGCAGAGAATATCGCCTATTTCGATGCCGCGCCTTTCGCGGCGGGCCCGGTCGACGCCGCCAGGATTCGCCAGGCTGCCGCGCTTCTGGCGGGCGCGAAATTTCCGGTCATCTATGCCGGTGGAGGCGTCGGTGCCGCTGCCGCCGGTGCCGCGCTGCAGACGCTTGCGGAAAAGCTGCAAGCGCCGGTCGTGATGAGCGAGGGCGCCCGCGGTGTGCTGTCCAACCGGCATCCGCTGGCCTTGTTCGCTCTGGGAGGGCGGGCCGTTCTGCCGCATGCCGATGTCGTTCTGGTCGCCGGAAGCCGGTTCCTGGATGGCCATGGAGAGCCGTTTTTCACCGCGCCCAACGCCAAACTCATCTATTTGAACCTCGACGAAGGCGCATTCACCGCGCCTCGAAAACCGGGGCTTTCCGTTTCGGGCGATGTTCGCGTCGGGCTGGACGCCATCGCTGCCGCGCTGGGTGACCTGCGGGACCGGCCTTCGCGCGCCGGCGATGTCGCAAAGGTGCGCAACTGGGAACGCGTTCAGACGCAAGCGATCAAGCCGCAAGCCGAATATGCC